>CAYTOQ010000068.1:3166-14696 GCA_964439445.1 uncultured Clostridium sp.
ATACAAAAGAAAATAAATATACAAATGATAAAAAAGGAACGCATTTATCACGGTGATAAATGTGTTCCTTTTGCTTTTGCTGCAACGTATATAAGGTAACAGTTCTGGTAAAGAAGCAGTTTTAGCAATTTTTATCTGTTTAACATATTTTGCAAATCTTCAATTTCAAAAATGTACTTTTGGTTACAGAAATGGCAACCGACTTCGATTGGCTTATTGTCGGCAAGCATATCTTCGATTTCGGCCTTTCCAACGCTCATAACTGCTTTATATACCCGTTCTTTTGAACAGTCACAATGATATGAAGGTGTAATAGAATCGCTAAAGGTAATGTCGTAACCTTCAAATAATTGATTTATCATATCTTCAGGGCTCATTCCTTTATCCATCAAGGCAGTGATAGAAGAGAAATCCTTGAGTCTGGTTTCTAAGTCAGAGATTAATTCTTCTTCAGCAAAAGGCATAAGCTGAATGATAAATCCACCAGCATGTTTGACTGTATTATCTTTCTCCATAAGCACGCCTAAAGCGACGGAAGTAGGAATCTGTTCGCTGGTGGCGAAATAGTAGGTTAAGTCTTCTGCAATCTCTCCGGTGGTTAGATTGGATTGTCCCACGTAAGGCTCTTTTAGTCCGATATCCTTAATAACACTCAGTACACCGAGATCCAATGCTTTTCCTACATCTAATTTACCCTGAGGACTAGGTGGTAGCATAACTTGTGGGTTGTTGACATAGCCCTTTACCTGTGCTTTTGCGTTAGCGGTTACGGTTAAGCCGTTGATTGGACCGGAACATTGGATTTGTAGAGTTAAAACGTCGCTATCATTTTTGCACATACTGCCCATCATTGTTCCGGCTGTCAAGAGTCTGCCAAGAGCAGCGGTTGCTACGGGACTAGTATTGTGTGTGGCGCGGGCGGTTTCTACTAAATCTTTGGAGTAAGCTGCGAAAAAGCGGACCTGATTATTGGCAGCCATTCCTCTTATAATAATATCTTTCATTCTTTATTCTCCATTTCTTGCAATTATATAGATACGCTCACTGTCCTCGCTTGGAGGATTATCAGTAAATGCGTCATATGCCGTAACATATTCTAAACCAGCTTGCTTAAGTAAGTCAATTATTTCTTCAAGGCTATATCCACGTTGATGATGAACCTCGTTAAATTTCTTGTATAAGCCACTGGAGTATTCCTTTACAAAGATTGTTAAATCGTATTGATTTACATTATCTTCTTCGAAAAAATTATTTTCCCAGGTGTAGCTGCAATCTTCTTGATGGTCACAAAAAACCTGATCGCCTAGGATGTCTTTGTAGAAGTGGATGGTTTTTAAATCGAAGAGGAAAATACCGTCTCTCTTTAAATGTGCTTTGACACTTTGAAAAGTATGTAAAATGTCCTCTGTAGATAAAAGATAGTTTAGGCTATCACAAACACAGTAAAAGGCGTCGTAGGTTTCGACTAAAGTCATATCGCTCATGTCTTGCAGGAGCAAAGTGATGCAGGAACCGTATGGAAGTTTTTCTGCGGCGATGGAAAGCATATCGGCAGAAATGTCTATTCCGGTTATCTGGTAGCCCTGTTGCTCTAGAAGAATGGCTATGGTTGCGGTTCCGCATCCTAGTTCCACCAATGCCCCATTGTTGACGTTATAATCGTGGAGTAATTTTAGAATATATTGGCTCCAATCCTTATATGGAATGTTGTCCATAAATTGGTCGTATACATAAGCAAAATTGTTGTAACTGGTTGACATAATGTATTCCTTTCTGACTAAAAGAATACCGTAATAGCAATTACTTACTATTACGGTATGGATGTTTTATCTGTTGATAATATAATTTAGAAGTCTAATTTGTCCTGATCTTCTAATACATCTGGATCTTCGTAAGCGTCAGATAGTCCTTCGTTCTCATAACCGAGGACTTCTGTATCTTCAGATTGGGTTTTGGCAGATGCATTGGATGCGTTCGCTCCAAAGGAGATAGTAGGAATGGAATCATCTGCAAAAATTTCTTTCATATCTTCGGAACCTGCAGTAGCTTCGTCGGTATCTGCTTCGTCAGAATTCTCATTATCTTCCTGATTTGTGGAAGTAGTATCTACGATATCCTTATCTGTGTTTTGTTTGTCTGAAACGCTATGCTCGATAATTGTTTCTTCCACATCTTCTACTCTGCCGGGCATAGTCTTATTGGTTGTGTCATCCTTTGGGTTGATTGTGATAGAAGTATATTCTCTGTTGCTTTTTGCGTCCTCTTCGAAGATATCATCATTGAAATCGTCATCAAAGTCGTCATCAAAGAAGAAATCATCTTCATTTGAGAAGTGGTTAGACATTTTGGTTTTCAATGAAGATAATTTGTCTGCGGATTTTTTATAAATCGAACTTTCCTTTATCTGGTCGCGAAAAACGTAGCATAGCCCTCCGATGGCTGCCGCAGTAGTTGTTAAAGCAAGAAACTTGCCAAATGAATTTTTTTTTGCCATAAAACGAATCTCTCCTTAATTAAATATTGAATTAAATAGCTATTTTCATTTTAATACGTGAAAGGGGAAAAAGCAATTTATTTTTGTTTTCAAATAATTATTATGCAAATAGCTTATGTTATTTATACAAAAAAGTGAAAATTTGAAAAAATAGTAGAAAAAAATGTGTGGTTTGTACAAAGTATACAATTGTTATTTGACAGTTTAACTGAAAATGAAATAAATTTCTGTTGTCAAGTATCGTTATTTGTGATAGTATTGAATTAATTAGGTGAAATTTATTTATTTCATACAAAAGTAAGTGGTAAGGAGGAGTTACAATGCAGAATTTACCAGCAAATGTTACGCGTAGTAATGATACGAATATTATATCAATTGCGGCATCTTCTAATAAGGGTATGTTGATTCGATTTTTGAATGAGCAGGTTGAAGAAGGTTTTTATGCATTAGTTATTGATTATTTAAAGGATCATAATTTTGATTTATCTACCATGCTTGTAGATGATGATGTCAAAGCACAGTGTACGAAGCTATATGAGTTGGCTGAGTTTGTGGATGAGCATATTAAGAAGGAAGGCAAGTATGAGATTGAAGAGTGGATTGAACCATTGTTCAAGTTTGTTTATGGGGATATTGATCCAACAGATACAGATGCAATTATTAATACAACAGGTATCTATCGTTATAGTGTTTGGTTGATTTATTTGTACCAGCTTGATCATTTTGGTGTAGCGATGCGTTTGATTGGTGAACGTGTTGCACCACTTTTGATTAACACATGTTATCAGATAGCAGATGCAGATGATAGACCAGCTACATATGACAAGGCAGTTATGGGATATATGGATTTGATTAATGTTGTTATGGAGATGGATTTACCACCTTCGGCATCGAATTCGGAATCCTATATGAATAATTTAGAAGTATTATATGACTATTTTGTTGAAGATACACATGTTGGTAATGATTACAAGATTCAATTCAGTATGGGTATGTTTAACTCATTTATTCGTAAGCAGGATTACACAAAGGCATTTGAGTTCTATGGCTTGAATGCAGAGTATATTCCGGTAGATAACCGTATGGTTTACGAAAACTTCAAGGAGTTAATTCGCAACTGTAATAGTACACAGTACACGAATGTGTTGAGTAGAACAGTTATATCAGCGATTTCTAAGCAGGATATTTACAATAAGAGAATTGACAGCTTATTAGTTGAAGTTTCAACTTTCGTGAAGAAGGTTTATCGTTATATTGAAGATGAACCTACTATGAAGAGAAATCTTCAGATTTTAGGAACGGGTTCTTCTTTGTCTGATAAGAGTAATGTATTTGAAGGCTTGTACGAGTATAATCTTGTGTTCCATGAGTGTGGAATCAAGCAGTTAGTGAATCAAGATTTATCTACTCGTTCTTGGGAAGAAAAGTATGAAATTCTTGAGTTGCTGTACACTACTTTGAATGTTGTATTTGATGGATATAATGTATATGAAATCTCTAATCGTATTGAGCATCAATATGTTGAGCTTACATGGATTGGAAATTATGTGAATGCGAATCCGTCAATGCTTAAGTTGTTCTTTAGTGTGAAAGAGAAGATTAAGGCGTTTAAGGTACGTAAGAATACTATTATTGAGAAGAGTAAAACAAATTACGAGATTAAGCAGTTATTAGAGGATAGACAGAAACATCTGGTATTCTTAGCTGCAGATGATATGATTAGACATGGTTTGAATGATAAGAATTCTCGTATTTTACATGATTCTTACAACATTGATCGTGCTAGAAAGATGTTCCGGGATACTTATTCAAAGATTAATTTGCCATCTAAGTATGATGCAGGCAGACAGGAGGCTCCAACTGCAACGCCTAAGTTTAGCTTTGGTAAGGCTGTTTCGTCGTCAAGCAGTGGTTCGAATAGCCCGGAATTGAACAAGATGTTTGGCAATTTACAGATTGAAGAAATGCTTTGTAAGTCTGAGTGGTTGTGGAATCAGTATTTGGATAAGGGTGCAGCAAGACAAACGGAAGAAGAAGGAACATATAGTGTTGCTTGCCTGATTAAGGTGGTAGAGCTATTAATTGTTCGTAAGAACAAAGCGGCGGCGCCAGAAGCTGCTCCGAATAAGAAGGTTATTATTACAAAGACTGGTAAAGTGATTGAGTTGTCGGATGAGTCTGATGATAAGCCGGTTAATAGTAAGAGCAATGAGCCTACCGTTATCGAACATATCAACACAATCGAAGAGTTCTTGAAGGATAGAAGAGAAGATAATGTAGCTTATGTTAAGTCTTATATTGAGGACTGGGTTGGCATGTTGATGCAGAATAAGTTCGATAAGGATTCATTACTTTCTCCATTTGATGCAGATGAGATTCGTTCTAAGACCTTACAGACAATCAAGAAGTTAAATCTTGATATGGTATCGTTATAAAATGATGAATTAAGGGGAACTATAATAGTTCCCCTTCTTTTTGGGAAATACTATCTTGGAGTAGAAATATGAGAAATAAAGGTTTGACAGTAATTGAAATGGTTGTTGTAGTGGTTGTAATATGTGTAATAGTTGCGTTTGCGTTTCCTTCTGTTTTGCATTATGTGAATAAAAATAGATTACAGGCTGATATGGAAACAGCAAAAGAATTGGCAGATGTTATGACAGAGGTTCTTTCGGATGATAAAATAAGTGACAATGTGGTAGAACATGCTACACCGCAGCTTGTGTCCAATATGGATGGTTCTGATTTTAGAAAGGCTGTATATGAGAAGTTGGAAACGGAAGAAATTAAAGGAAAGACAAAAAAGAATATAGATGGTGAAGAGATTAAAGTGCCAGAGTTTTATTACACGTTAAATGTAGAGCGTAATCAAATCGAAATATATTATGGTGGAATTACAGAGGAATATAAGATTTATCCTAAAGTAGGAGTAAAATTAGTAAAATAGGGACATTTATCATTGGAAAACGGAAAAATGAAAAAAATAAAAAATTATGCTTGACAACTTGGTTTATTTTTTATATACTATGATTCGTGTCAAGCGCACAATGGAATCTTAGCTCAGCTGGGAGAGCATCTGCCTTACAAGCAGAGGGTCACAGGTTCGAGCCCTGTAGGTTCCATTTTGGCGAGGTAGCTCAGTTGGCTAGAGCACTTGGTTCATACCCAAGGTGTCGGGAGTTCAAATCTCTTCCTCGCTACTCCAAGGACTTGCGAATGCAAGTCTTTTTTTTTGCCCAAAAAGTCAATGACTTTTTTTGGAAGGAATGGTATAGTAGATTATTGGAAATATATAGTATATAGAATCCTTTTGGAAATTATAATAATTAGGAGGTTGCTAGATTGGATATTGCAAATTATACCTTATTAAAGGAAGAACAGATTGTAGAGGTGAATGGAACAGCTTATTTGTTGGAGCATAATAAGACAAAAGCAAGAGTGATGCTTGTTTTAAATGACGATACGAATAAAGTCTTTAACATTGGTTTCCGTACACCGCCAGCGGACGATACAGGGGTGGCGCATATCACAGAACATTCGGTACTTTGTGGTTCGAAAAAGTTTCCTGCAAAAGATCCGTTTGTAGAATTGGCGAAAGGCTCTTTGAATACTTTCTTGAATGCTATGACCTATCCGGATAAGACTGTATATCCGATTGCGTCAGTAAATGATAAGGATTTTCATAATTTGATGGAGGTGTATTTGGATGCAGTGTTTTATCCAAATACATATACCAATGATAAGATATTGAAGCAGGAGGGCTGGCATTATCATTTGGAGAATGAAAATGACGAGATTACCTATAATGGTGTAGTATATAATGAAATGAAAGGTGCTTACTCGTCGGCTGAACAGCAGTTGTTTGATGCAATTCAGACCTCGCTTTTGCCGGATACGACTTATGGGTGTGATTCGGGAGGTAATCCAATGGCGATTCCTGAGCTGACTTATGAGGATTTTTTGAATTTTCATAAGAAATACTATCATCCATCTAATAGCTACATTTATTTATATGGAAATGTGGATGCAAAAAAGGAGCTTAGTTTTATTGATAGAGAGTATTTGCAGAATTTCGATTATTTGGAGGTGGATTCTAGTATTAAGCCACAACCAAGTTTTAATGAAGTGAAAGAGGTTACAATGAATTATCCGCTTTCAGATGCGGAGGAGGAAGAAGAAAACACGTATTTAAGCTATAACGTTGTGGTTGGTGAGCGAATAAATCGCAGTGAGGATTTGACTGCCGTGATTTTGGATTACGCATTGATGGATGTACCAGGTGCACCAATTCGTAAGGCGATTGTGGATGCAGGGATTAGTAATGATGTATTCAGTTCTTATGAAAACAGTATGTTGCAGCCGATGTACTCCATTGTTGCGAAGGGGTGTAAGACAGAGGATAAAGAGCGTTTTGTAAAGGTGATTGAAGATACGTTGTCTTCTTTGATTGCGAATGGTTTGGAAGAGAAAATGATTTCTTCCGCACTGAATCATTTTGAATTCAAATATAGAGAAGCAAATTATGGGCGTTATCCCAAAGGCTTGATGTATGGGTTGAATGCATTTAATAGCTGGTTGTATGACGATGATGCACCATTTATGCATCTAAAGTTTAATAAAGAGTTTGAGTTTTTGAAATCGCAGATTGGAACAGATTATTATACCAATTTCTTAAAGGAACGAATTCTTGAGAATACACATAAGACGGTTTTAGTAGCATTGCCGAAAAAGGGTCTTAACAAGGAATTGGAGCAGAAGGTGGCGACTAAGCTAAAAGCTTATAAGGAAAGCTTGAGTGCTGAAGAAATTACAGCTTTGGTGCGACAGACAAAAGAGTTGGAACACTACCAGTCGGAGCCTTCCACAAAAGAAGATTTGGAGAAGATTCCGATGTTAGAGCTTTCGGATATTGGAAAGCAAGCGCAGAAATTGAAAAATAGAGAGTATCTAGTGGAAGGGGTTCCGGTCGTTCAGCATGATATTTTTACCAATGGGATTGCCTATGTGGAATATTATTTTGATATGAAACAGATACCAGCTTCGTTGTTACCATATGTTTCTCTTTTGGTTGCTTTGTATAAAGAAGTGGATACAGACAATAGAGACTATAGTTCGCTTTCTAATGAAATTGATTTGAAAACTGGCGGGATTGGAATGGGTCTTTCCAGTATGGGTGTAAAGAAAGAGCTTGGTGAATATAAAGTATTCTTTATTGCACGTACCAAGGTATTGTACGAGAATCTTGTTGATGCATTGGCGTTGATGGAAGAAATTTTGTTTACATCTCATGTGACAGATAAAAAACGAATGAAAGAAATATTGGCGGAAATGGTGTCACAGATGAAGATGAATATTGCTGATGCGGGACATACCGCAATGGCAAACCGTGCCCTTTCTTATTTCTCGAAAGGAGCATATTTAAAGGAACTTTTAGAGGGAATTACTTTTTATGAGTTTGCCAATAGCCTGCTTAAGAATTTTGATAGTAAATATGATGAGATTTGTGAAAATTTGAAAGCAGCGCTTCATGCATTTGCAAATCCGAAAAATCTGATGATTTCCTATACAGGAATGGAAGATATCAGTGAATCGCTTGGTAAAGCGATTGTGTCATTGAAGAAATATATGAATGAAGATGTGTCCGCTGTATCGGAGCAGGAATTCGATATTGTAGTGAAAAATGAAGGCTTTAAGACTGCTAGTAAAGTGCAATATGTGTCACAAGCTGGACGATTCTTAAAAGAGGGCGAAGATTATAATGCAGCCTTGAATGTATTACAGGTAATCTTTTCTTATGACTATCTGTGGAATAATGTGCGTGTGAAAAATGGTGCCTATGGTTGTATGTGTGGTTTTAATCGTATAGGAGATGGTTATTTCACTTCGTATCGTGATCCCAATTTGAAAAAGACTTATGAGGTTTATAAAAATGCTCCGCAATATGTTGAACATTTTGATGCTTCTGATCGTGATATGTTAAAGTATATTATTGGCGCGATAGCGAAGCTAGATACACCGATGACACCTTCAACAGAAGGTGGTTTCAGTTTTGCATGTTATTTGTCCGGTGTGACAGAAGAGATATTGCAAAAGGACAGAGATACGATTTTATCGACAAATGTAGCAGCCATTCGTAAACTTGCACCATACATCGAAGCAATTTTAGCTTATGACTGTATTGCTGCGTTAGGAGACGAAGATGTGATTGAAAAAGAAGCGGATGTATTTAAGGAGATAAAAAATCTTAATTAATAGGTTAGATGACTTCTCCTCATTGTGAAAGGGATTCGCAGGCTATACAAGAAGCGTAAAGAAAAGAAGATAAAAAAGATATTATCAAAGAATGAAATAAAAGCAGATGAAAAAATAGAAACAGAGGAGTAAATATGAGAGGATTTAAGTCGGGATTTGTAACTATTATTGGTAGACCGAATGTTGGAAAGTCTACCTTGATGAATCATTTAATCGGGCAAAAAATTGCTATTACCAGCAACAAAGCGCAGACAACACGTAATCGCATACAGACAGTCTACACAGGGGAAGAAGGACAGATTGTATTTTTAGATACTCCTGGAATTAACCGTGCAAAGAATAAGCTTGGTGAATATATGTTGTTAGCAGCAGAGAACACATTGAAGGAAGTAGATGTGATTTTATGGCTGGTTGAACCGACAACCTTTATTGGAGCTGGAGAGCGTTATATTATAGAGAAGCTTTCTAAAGTGCGAACTCCGGTTATATTAGTTGTGAATAAAGTGGACACGGTGACGGAGGAAGAGGTGTTTAAGGCAATTGATACCTATAAAACGGTGTATGATTTCAAGGAGATTGTACCTGTGTCTGCTTTAAGAAATCGCAATACAGATGAATTGTTAAAAACCATCTTTCAGTATTTAGAGGATGGTCCACAGTATTATGATGAAGATACTATTACAGATCAGCCTGAGCGTGCTATTGTGGCGGAAATGATACGTGAAAAGGCATTGCGTTGTTTAGATAAAGAGGTTCCGCATGGTATAGCAGTGGTGATTGATCGTATGAAGGATCGTGAAAGTGGAAATATTGTAGATATTGATGCTACGATTATTTGTGAGAGAGATTCGCATAAGGGAATTATTATCGGTAAAAAAGGTGCGATGTTGAAAAAGATTGGTACACAGGCGCGTATCGATATGGAAAATCTCTTAGATACCAAGGTAAATTTGAAATTATGGGTAAAGGTAAAAAAAGACTGGCGTGACAGTGAGTTTTTGCTAAAGAACTATGGATACCAGAAGGATGAAAGGTAGTCAGAATAAAAATTTTGAGTAAGGGTGTACACGGATGGATAAGTATCGGTGTTGAGTAACAGGAGGCAGTAAATGCATGAGGGATAAAATTGAACTTACAGGTATCGTGCTTTCTAGTACATTAGTAGGTGATTACGATAAAAGATTAGTGATACTTACTAAGGAACGAGGAAAGATAACTGCTTTTGCAAAAGGGGCGAGAAAGCCTAACAGCCCGTATCTTGGAATTAGTGAACCATTTAATTTTGGGAAATTTGTCTTATTGGAAGGGTATGATGCATATCGGTTGGTTGGCGGCGAAATCAGGGAATACTTTCTAGAAGTAAAAAATGACATTGAGGGTATATGTTATGGAACGTATTTCTGCGATATACTTGAACATCTTTGTGTAGAGGGTGTGGGAGATTCCAATGTGCTGAATTTACTGTATGTTACGTTAAAAGCGTTAAATAAGCAAGATATTCCCAATTGCTTGATTCGGAGAATATTTGAATTAAAGATTTTGGTGTATGATGGAGAAGCAATGGCTGCGTTTAATTGTGTGAAGTGTGGAGAAGAAAAGGTATCAGCATTTTATTTGCAGGGGAACGGCATGGTGTGTGAACGGTGTAAAACACAGGGGATGTATACGATGCAGGAATCTTCAGTGTATACAATACAATATATTATCAGTTCGTCATTGGACCGATTGTATTCTTTTCAGGTTTCGGAAGAAGTTTGGCGGGAAATTGATTATGTGGTGGGGCAGTATTTTACCCGGCATGTTGCAAAAAAATTTCATTCTTTAGAAATTCTTTCTTCTTTAACTTGAAATATTATGCATTCTCTTGTAAAATGTATGAGTTGAAAGTATGAATAGAAATTCGAGGTGCGAAGAATGAAGAAGACACAATTGTTATTTGCTATCGTATTAGTAATGGGAATGCTAACAGGCTGTACCAATTATGTGAAGGATTATAATAAGAATACTCTTATTATAAAAGGAAATGATTCCTTAGTAGAAGTTGCAGTAGAGGATTTTTCAGAGTCATCTGTGACGGATATGGATTTGGTGGCATACATTGAAGGGCAGATTGAGGACTATAATAGCAAACAAGACAAAGATATGGTTAAGAGCAAGGATTTAATAACAGAGGATATGAGTAATGTTAAGTTGGTTCTTACATATAAGGATATAGAAAGCTATAACGGTTTCAATTTATTAGATTGCACATTGGCTGATTTTTCGGAGGTAGATGAGGAACAATTAAAAGGAACATTTACTTCGGCAGATGGAAAATCAGTGAAAGTTGGCAAGATGGAAGACACAAAGAATGCAAAGGTTTTAATTATGTCGGAAGCGACAGATGTAGTTGTGGATGGAGATGTTCTTTACTATAACAAAGAGGTTTCTGTAAAGGATGGTGTAGCCACTACAACAGGAAAAGATGATGCGATTATTATTTATAAGTAATTATTATGTTCCATAGGAATGGGTAGTTACGATATTATAAATGAAAATGAAAGGGTAGGGAATAAATTATGGAAAAGACGATGGATAAAATTGTTGCATTAGCAAAGGCAAGAGGATTTGTGTATCCGGGTTCGGAGATTTATGGTGGACTTGCAAATACTTGGGATTACGGTAATCTTGGTGTTGAGTTAAAGAACAATGTTAAGAAGGCTTGGTGGCAGAAATTTGTTCAGGAGAGCCCATACAATGTTGGTGTTGATTGTGCAATCCTTATGAACCCACAGACTTGGGTTG
>CAYTOQ010000069.1:0-14636 GCA_964439445.1 uncultured Clostridium sp.
AGGAAGCTATGATAGAAGTTAAAAACTTAAAAATGTCATATGGTAAAACAGAGGTATTAAACGATATTTCTTTTACAATCGAAAATGGGAAGACGGTTGGCTTGTTAGGTGCGAATGGTGCAGGAAAAACCACGACTATGAATATTTTGACCGGTTATTTAAAGCCTACTAGTGGTGATGTCTGTATCAATGATATTAATCTGCGCAAAATGCCTAAGCTTGCAAAGCAATATATTGGATATTTGCCGGAGCATCCACCACTATATAAGGATATGAAGGTATTAGAATATCTTCTTTTTGTAGCGGAGTTAAAAGGTGTTAAAGATAAGAAGGAAGAAGTGCAACGAGTGCTTCAGATTATGAATCTAGAAGAACGTCAATTGGATTTTATTAAGAAATTATCGAAGGGTATGCAACAAAGAATTGGTTTTGCTCAGGCGATATTAGGGAGTCCGGAGGTGCTGATATTGGATGAACCGTTAGTAGGGCTTGATCCGGCTGAAGCAAAACGGACAAGAGAGTTAATCCGCAAATTGAAAGGTGAATGTATTATCATTATAAGTTCACATATTTTAACAGAGATTGAGGAGCTTTGTGATACTGTTTTAATGTTAAAAGATGGTCATATTGTTTTAGATGATACAACCACAGATGCGAAACGTAGAGGGAATAAGAATGTGTATCGACTTGTTATTAAAGGAGATTGTGACAGTATATATGAAACGTTGCAATGTTATGATGCATTGAAAGAGATTCATCTATGTGGAGAAAAAGAACCCGGGGTATTTGAATATATTCTTAAAACCAAGAATGCTAGAGATATTCGAGATAGTATTTTAGGGTATTTAGGAAGTAAGAAGTATAGTGTATATGGTATTGAAAAAATTGAGACATCATTAGAGGATGTTTTCATTAAAATGAACCAAAAGGAGGAAGAGTAAATGTTGGCAATATTGAAGAGAGAGTTGAAGAATTATTATACCTCTTTATTTGCATATATTTATTACGCGTTGTTCTTTTTGGTTACAGGTATCTTTTTTGTTTTGAATTGTTTAGATACCTATTCGACACAGTTTGGATATTATGTTTTGGAATTTTCTTTTTATGTAATGGTTATCATTTTACCGTTTTGCACAATGAAGCTATTTGCTATGGAACGAAAATACGGAACGGATCAGTTGTTATTTACAACACGTGTTTCATCATTTTCTGTTTTGTTTGCCAAATATTTGGCTACACTTATTTTTGTGTTTGTTCCGTTAGCATTGAGCATTATATTTCCAATTTTCATTTCTATGCATGGTACAATGAGTGTATCATTTGTGGTGAGTGCGTATATTGGTTGCGCGCTTTGTGTTCTTGTGCTATTGACAATTGGAATGTTTATTTCAACTTTGACAACGAATCTTGTGCTAGCAGTGGTGATTTCTTATGGAGTGTATTTGGTTACCTTGCTAAGCAGAATTATTGAGGCAATCGTTACTTCAGATGGTTTATACAACATATTACATGAATATTCTGTATATAACAAATTTAACGATATGGTATCTGGCATTGTTCGAAGTGGTGATGTTATCTATTTGATTGTCCTTACTGTGATGTTTTTTGTATTGACTTGGATTGTGCTAGAAAGCAGGAGACAAAGTCTATATAAGATGATTGGCTATGGTGTTGTTGTAGTTTTATGTAGTTTTGGAATTTGTATGTTTGCTATGAAATATACCAAGGTATATGACTTTACGGCAGAGAAGATACTTACATTCTCGGATGCAACCCAAGAAGTGGTATCCGGTATTGATAAAGAAACACAAATATATTATATGGGTGAGCAAAGCAGAGCGGATGCTACGTATCAAGAGTTTTTAAATGAATATGCTAAGCTCAATGATAATATTACGGTGCATTACAAGAATGTATCGGAAGATGAAGAATTTCGACTACTGTATTTGTCTGATGTTAGTACAGTAAATGAATCAAGCTTGTTAGTAACGACAGATGAGCGTTCTATTTATCTCGATTCTGCTAACTATATATCCACAAGCCGACAGTCTGCTTTTAGTACGGAAAGTGAGTTGGAGTTAGAAGCACAGTTAACAAGTGCAATTTATTATACAAATTCAGGAGAGGCTGATAAAGTTTATGAGATTGTTGGACATTCAGAAGAGAGCTTAAATAGTGAATTTTCTAATTTGCTTGCACTGAACAATTATGAGATAGAGGAATATAATTTGCCGGAGTCGTTGTATTCGATTAAGGATGTGCTTTCAGATGAATGCAAGGCGGTGATTATCAATGCACCACAGACAGATTATACAGAAGATGAGATAGCTGTGTTAGAGTCTTATTTAGAAGATGGTGGCAATGTATTTGTTATTATTGACCCGTTAAATGAAGATACGACCAATTTATTTGTGTTCTTGAAAAAGTATGGTTTAGAGGTGCAGTCTGGTGTAATTATTGAACAGGAAGAGAATTTTTATGCGTATGGAACACAGTATTATTTAATTCCAAAGTTACAAAAAACAGATTATACAAGTGAAATTATTGATAAGGATTTGGTTCTACTTTCCATGACCAGTAAAGGTATATTACCGGATGGAAGTGGTAATGGATATACCAGTACAGATATTTTAATGACTAGTCCGAAAGCATATTCAAAGGTTGGGGATTTGGAAAATTATACTACAAAGAGTGAAGAAGATATTTCGGGACCATTTAGTGTGGCATCTTGTGCCTCAAATGCAGAGGAAGGTAATGTTTTCTTATTAACATCTAATGTGTTTTTTAATGAACAGGCTGATCAAGAGTCTGGTGGTTCGAATCGTAAATTTTTCTTAGAAATTATGAAGCAGTTGACTAATACGGAATCAACGATTTGGGTTGAAGGAAAAATTGTTGGAGATCAGGTTGCATTGTATTCGTACAGTTCTAGGAATGTAATAAAAGTAATTGTAACCATTGTTATACCATTTTGTATTTTAGTATTTGGTGTTATTATTATAATGATAAGACGTACCGATTTTAGGTTCAAACAGTTAAAAAAGAGGAATGATCATGAAGGAGAGCAGACAGAACAAGAGGAAGAAGCATAGACGTAAAATGATGGCGTTGTCCTGCTTTTTGTGTATATTGTTTTGTGTGATTTTGCTGAATAAAACAACACAGGCATCTTGGATAGAAGAAGAGGATGGAATGAAATATCGCCTTGAGGATGGTCAGTTTGCAGTAGGATTTCTAGATGTGGAAGCGTTTCGTTATTATTTTGATGCGGATGGACATCTGGTAAAAGGAAAATTTTATGTAGAAGATGAGGATGCATATTATTATTCCAATGAGGAAGGAATACTACAAATTGGTGTAATTCAGACGGAAGATAATTTCTATATTACAGATGAAACAGGCAAGTTACAAACAGGTTTTGTTGAATGTGAAGGAAACCGATACTATTTTGACAAGATTGCGGAATTGGTAAAGGGATGGTTTAAACATGATGAAAACTGGTATTACTCGGATGAAAATGGAATCATAATGACGGGTTTTATCACAGTGGATGGTTATCGCTATTATTTAAATGCAGATGGTACGCGTGTGAGTGATGCTGTACTTAGTTTGGATGGAGTCACCTATATATTTAATAAAGATGGAAGTGTTGATGAAAATGCAACGGCATTGTATCCTGTTTTAGTGTTTATGAATCAATTACGCACACAGCAAGGGAAAAATGAACTTGTTTTGAATACAAAGGTTCAGGCTTGTGCAATTTTGAGGGCAGCGGAGCTTGTGAACGGTTTTACAAATGATACGGATATGGATTTGGAACAGCTATTAAATAGCCGAGGGGTTTCCTGTTCGGGTGGATATGAGTTTTCTTATGGTGGTATTGATGGTTATGATATTACTAGACTGATGAGTGATATGCAAAAGGATGTAAACCTGATGCAGGTTTTGCTTGAATTCGATGTTTCTGAGATGGGGATGGGAGTGTATGTTAAGGATGGATTGTCCTATTATGACATTATTTTCATTTCTAAAACAGTTACAGAATAGATGAGAAAGTGTTAATTGCGAAGGGAGAGAGCGTTAATGAAGAAAATGTCAAATGAATGTGGATTAAAAAATAAGCTGCTATGCATAACCACAATCTTGTTGTTGTGTGTGATGGTTTTGGTGCCGTCTGTATGCGCAGAAGCAAAATGGGTCAAGGTTGGTGAAAATCAATATCGTTATACGACCAACGAATCAGGAACAAAGTATTATAAAAACAGATGGGCTAAGATAGACGGTAAGTATTATTATTTTAACAAAAAAGGTTATCGCAAAACTGGATGGCTGACTTATAAGGGAAAAAAGTATTATCTGAAAAATTCGGGAGTCCGAGCAACAGGATTCCAAACAATCAAAAAGAAAAAATATTATTTTTCTAAAAAGGGTGTAATGATTACTGGTTGGATTAAGACTAAGGGAAATTATTACTATGCTAATGAAAAAGGTGTGATTCAAACAGGATTGAAGGCGATTAATAATAACGTCTATTATTTTGATAAGAGTGGAAAAAGAGTTTCGGAAGCCTATGTTGTATTTGGTAATTTATCGTATTATTTTGCTTCGAATGGTACACTTCAATATACAGGAACTGAGGTGGAAAAGGCTGCGAAATATATTAATATTCAACGTATGCTGAATGGGTATGAACCTTTAACGTATTATATTAATTGCAATTTGGCGACTGCTGCGTATATGCGTGCGCAGGAACTATCGGTTAGTCCGACACATATAAGACCAAATGGTACAAATTATAGTACGGTTATCGCTTCGGATTATCCGGTTTCTGTGTATTGGAGTGGAGAATGTGTTTTCTGGGGAACTCCGAAAGATGGAACCGTTATTGCGTATAATTGGTTGACGAGTGAAAATGCTAATGTGCTATTGCAGAAAGAAGCCAATGGAATAAGTATTGGTACATACATAGATGAAAAAGGTTGTGAATATTGGACTGCGTTAGTGGTTCAGACTAGATAGAAGAGAACCAACCATGTATTTTGTGATGTGTTTATAAAAAAAGGTGTTTTGGAGAAGTTGATATAATGCGTAATATCAACAATCCGAAACACCTTTTTGGTTGCAATAATTATTTGTGTAGATTATCTTCGGGAAGGTTAATGATAAAACTTTTCAATACCATCTAAGGTTGCGGTCATATTAAGTAAAAGGGCATCTAAGATAGTAAGTGCAGCCATCGCTTCCACCACAACAACTGCTCGTGGAACAACAATCGGATCGTGTCTTCCTTTGATGGACACTTCGATATCCTCGTTTGATTTATTGACGGTTTGCTGTGTTTTTAAGATAGATGGAGTCGCTTTAAAGGAAGCTCGTAAAATAATGTCGGAGCCGTCACTCATTCCTCCTAGAATACCTCCCGCGTGATTGCTGGTTTTTTCCACCTTGTTGTCGGGGTTCATTTTAAAACCATCATTATCTTCTGAGCCAAGCATGGAAGCGACATGTATTCCGTCACCGATTTCGACACCCTTAACTGCACCGATAGACATAATTGCTTTTGCAAGGTTGGCATCTAGTTTTTCAAAAACTGTATCACCAAGTCCTGCAGGTACACCTTGAATGACTGCTTCCACGCAACCGCCGACTGAATCGTGTTCCTCTGTCATTTTAATTACATATTCAGCAGCTTTTGCAGCAGCATCAGTGTCTGGCATATAGAGTTTATTATTAAAGATTTCAGTTTGGTCAAATTTATCATAGTCGATTGTTATATTGCCGATAGATCGGGTATAGGTAGTAAATGTAATACCTAACTGGTTTAAAATCTTAATAGCTACAGCGCCGGCAGCAACTCTTGCAGTTGTCTCACGTCCGGAGGAGCGTCCGCCACCTCTGTAATCTCTGAAACCATACTTGGCATCGAAGGTGTAATCGGCATGTCCTGGGCGGTAGTAGGATGCAATCTCGCTATAATCCCTAGATTGTTGTGTTTTGTTGTAGACAATCATAGAGATTGGGGTTCCTGTCGTTTTCCCTTCAAATACGCCTGATAATATTTCGACGGTGTCGTCTTCGTTACGGGGAGTGGAGAAAACAGATTGTCCTGGTTTTCTTCTATTCAAAAATGGTTGTATATCTGTTTCTGAAAGCTCTAAACCGGCTGGACAGCCGTCAATTACAACACCAATTGCCTTTCCATGAGATTCTCCCCAGGTTGATATACGAAATATTGTTCCAAATGTTGATCCTGCCATTATTTTGCTCCTTTGCTTGTATCATGATTGTGTTAATCAATAGCGTTTTCGCTCGATTTATTTTTATGTTAAACTTTTTCTATATCATAACAGATAATTTTAAAAAAATAAATATTTACAAAGAATTATTTGTATGATAATATACCAAAGTACGTTAACCGTTACTCAGATTTTGGACACTCCGACCTTAACCTGGGTGACTGGCGATTTTATTATATTTATGAAGGAGGATGTTGTTATGGTAACAGCACAGCAGAAGAAAGAGATTATTGAAAAGTATGGTCGTGGAGCAAATGATACTGGTTCTCCAGAGGTTCAGATTGCATTGTTGACAGCAAGAATTGTTGATTTACAGGATCATTTCGCAGATCATCCAAAGGATCATCATTCAAGAAGAGGTCTTCTTAAGTTAGTAGGTCAGAGAAGAAATATGTTGGCTTACTTGAAGAAGATTGATATCGAGAGATATAGAACTCTTATCGAGAGCTTAGGATTACGTAAATAATTTATGAAATTCTAAAAAACAGCGGTTTGTATGAAAATGCAGACCGCTGTTTTTATTTATTGAAAAACAAATTCTTAAAAATTTCTTAAGAAAAATTATTTAAAATGCCCTTCAAGTATTGCAAATATTGATAAGATTTAATATAATAAGATATTATGTAAAGTAAATTAGGTGACGAATGATAGCATAGATGATATAAATATGGAGGGCTTTGGTTATGATGAGGTTGTTTGGAAAGAAAAAATGGTTAGCATTTATAATGGTAATAATTATGGTGTTTACCTTATTGCCAGTGGATTTGAATTGGGCAGATGCTGCAGCTATGTTGAATTCGGAGGAGAGTTTAGATGTTGTTTCGGGTGATGTGATTTCAACGAAGGTAAATACAACAACAGGAGATGCCACGACAGAGAATGTGCCAGAGGGCTCTGGTGTTGATGGACAGAGTATGTCGGAGGAAGTGTATGTGGACGAAACAACGACAGAGTTCATAGTAACAGAAACAATTACATCTAATGCTGTTCCTGAAAACAATCAATCTTCAATTATTGTGAAAGATATTTCGCAAGAAAAAGCTTCTTATACAATTAATGATAAAGGGTCATTGGGTCAATATATAACGGATGTTCAGATTCAGCATTCGGATCAGAGTAGTTTAGTTACAAGCTCGAATCCTGCGAATGCGGATGATTTGATTTATATTGATTATATGTTCGATTTGTCACAGGTTGAACTTAGTCCTGGTGACCGTTATACCATTACAATACCAACTGAGTATTGTTCGTTGGTATCTGAGGCAGACCAGCCATTAATTTATGAAGGTGTTCAGATTGGTACATACGATATTACAAGTTCGGGACAGGTTTCCATTACCTTTAACGAGAATATTACTAGCAAGCAGGGTGTTTGTGGTGAGTTCTGGGTTGGCTGTCAATTAAGTGATGAAAAGATAAAAGAACAAGACACAATTGAAATTGATGTGACAGATGGTCATTATCCTCCGGTTGAGGTACAGATTTATCAGGAGTCAAAGATTCCAGAAATCAAAAAGGAAAGTTATACCAATGCAGATGGCAATATTGTTTGGAAGATTACACTTACAAAACATGGTGCCGATTTAAATGGTACAACAATTACGGATAAGCTTCAAAACAACCAGTCTGTTGTATCTACTAAGGTTACAGCACAAAAGGATTGGCAAAGTGTTAATATTGATGGAACCTATTCATGGGATGCTGCTCAGGAAACATTAACTTTTAATCAGGATTTAGATGTAGATTACGTCTATGTGGAGATTGAAACGGATATACCTTCATCTGCTATGCCGGATGAGGACCAGAGTATGGATATTCCGAATACAGTAGATTTGACTACAGATACAGGAACGTATTCTGCGGATTCTAAGTACACATATAAAACCGACCGTATTTCTAAATCTGGTAGCTATGATAAGACAACCGGTCAAACAACTTGGACGATTACTGTTAATGCCAATAAGGAGACATTGACCAATGTTTCGATTGCTGATGACTTTTTAACGGAGAATACAGACTATGAGATGGTTGGTGATATTACCATTTCGCCGGCTCATCCAACAACAGGAAGTAGTGTAACTACTTTTCCGATTCAATTTAATTCAATTGATACAACATATACAATAACATTTGTAACCAAGAAGACAGATTCTTCAGCTTTGAATGGTACATTATCCAATGATGCAACTATCACAGCAGATGATATAGGAATCGTGTCGAGTAATATAGCATCGGTTTCTAACACAATAGGTGACTATGTTGAGAAGACGGGTGGATACAATTGGAGTACCAAAAAGATTGATTGGACCATTACGGTGAATAAGGATCATCAGACAATGACGGACGCGATAATTGAGGATACGATAGGAGAGCATCATGTTTTTGATTCGGAAACCTTCAAAGTGGTAGAAACAACTAATACCAATGTGGTTAAAACTTATACCTATCCGGATGTTCCGGGTTCAATCACCAATGTGACGGAAGGGGGATTTACATATACTTTGCCTTCTTCCACTACGAATAAATATGTGATTACCTATAGTACAACAATAGATGCTAGTAAATTGGGTGAGAACACAAGTGGTAAAATCTTCCAGAATGATGTGCATTTTTCTTTGGATGAAAAGCCAGAAGGTGAAGATGTAACTTCAACGGCTCAGGTTTGGGAAAATATGTCCTTGCTTCGTAAGGTGGCTGGTTCCTATGATTATGCTAAGAATGAAATTTCTTGGGAAATCTATGTCAATGAGAATAATACAGTAATTAAAAATGCTGTTGTGAACGATATATTTGGAGCAAATCAAAGTTTTGTGGATGGGTCCATTGAAATCTATCAATGGCAGACAACTACTGACCAATGGGGCAATGCGTACGATGCGTATGTGAAGGATGATACGTTAACTGCTAGTGCGACAGGATTTCCGGTGACTTTAGGTGATATTGACACAAAATACAAGATTGTTTACCGCTCAAAGGTGGATGACGCAGCCCTTCCGTTAACCGCAACAACCACTTTTGATAATACAGCACGCCTAAAAACAGATTCTTTAGAATTGGATAAGACTGCAAGCAAAGAGGTTGAACCTTTGGAATTGAAGAAAACCGGTTCAGTCACCTTGAATAATGTTGACTATCCCGAAATCACATGGAATATTGATATTAACCGTAATAAGAAGACATTACCTGCTGGCGTGATTTCAGATACGTTAGATATGTCTTTGGATTTATATGAAGAGAGTGTCAAGTTATACGTGGTGGATGAATTAAATGAAGATGGAACGGTGAAAACAGTGGGTAGTCAAGTAACAACTGGTTGGTCGTATAGCTATAATCCGCTCACTCATTATTTTGAGATTATCTTACCGGCAAATACATCCGAAACGTATCGCTTAACATATGTTACGAAGGTTACCGATAAGAGTAAGAGTATTTCTAATACAGCAAACTTTAAGGGTGAAAGTCCGACAGAAGAGAGTATAAGCTCGGTTGATAATCTTCAATCTTCTTTGAATGGTGCGGTTGTAACGTACAAATATGCAACCTTGAAAATCAAGAAGGTAGATGCTGAGACTGGTACAGTATTAGAGGGAGCAGTATTCTCCTTGTATGATAACGATGGTAATTATTTAGGAGATTTAGACCCTACCGATGAAAATGGAGAGACTTCCTTTACTGGTATTATTGTAGGTGCAGCAAGAACCTACACAATTGTTGAAAAGGAAGCTCCAACCGGTTATGTGTTAGGCGGTTTTTCGAAATCCTTTAATGCAACAACAGAAGGGGAAATCATCTATTATGAAGTACCAAATGTTAAAGAAAGTACCAATGGTGAAATCGAAATCTATAAGAAGGATAACTCTTCACCAGCGCAACCGGTAGGAGGCGCCCAGTTTGGTCTTTGGTATGGAACGAATACAAGTGGTGATCCGGTTAAGACGGCTACTACAGATTCGGAGGGTAAAGCACATTTTTATGATGTTACTTTAGGTGCTGCATATACAATTAAGGAAATTAGTGCACCTGATGGATATGAGATGACAGCAGAGACAAAGACGGGTACATTAACAAGTGACAGTAAGACTGCATATTACGAATTTACGAACAATCGTGAAATCGGAACACTTAAGGTACAGAAGGTTGATGATGCAGGTATTCCGCTTTCTGGTGTGACTTTGGCATTGTATAAGAAGGGTGCGACAGAAGCAGAGGATACATATATTACTTCAAAAACTACTGATGGTGAAGGTTATATTAAATTTACAGAGTTAGAATATGGAACTTACTATTTGCTTGAACCAAATGCTCCGGATGGATATAAAATTACGGATGCTTCTTTGCTTGGAAGAGATAATGGGATTGTTATCAATTCAACAGTGGAAAAAACATGGACGGTAAAAAATATTACAATATTGTCTAAGGTTAAGATTGAAAAGGTGGATTCTGCAGATAATACCAAAGGATTGGCAGGGGCAGAGTTTAGCTTATATTCCGTTGATGGTTCTGGTAACAAAGTGTATATAACAAAGGTTACAACAGATTCCAATGGTAAGGCTGAATTTACTGACTTGCCGTGTGGTGATTACTTCTTAAAGGAGACAAAAGCACCAGAAGATTATATTTTGTCTGATAGCAATGAAAAAGCGTTTACCATTACTGGTAACGAGGTTACAACAGCAGATGGTACAGTGGAAGTGGATGTAGATGGAACGATTATATTTAATTATACATTTACGAACGTAGCAGAAAATGCAAAGTTAGAATTTAACAAGGTAGATAATGAAGGGGCTGCGTTATCTGAAGGTGTGGAATTTACGCTATATGATGAATATGGTATGACTGTGGTTGCAACTGCAACACCGAACGCATCAGGTCTTGTTTCTTTTGAAAATTTAACTTGGGGAACCTATATTTTAAGAGAGACGCAAACACCAGATAAATATAATCGATATCCGGATGACATTGTAATTACTATTGATAAGAACGGAACATTTGGGTTACCTACGAATGTATCTGGAGACAACACAATTGTTAATACGATAAAGATTCCACCGTATATCAGTTTTAAGTTTAAAAAGCAAGATAATGCAGGAAATAATTTGGCAGGTGTGGTATTTGCAGCATACTTAGATGGTACAGAAGTTACAACTGCTATTTCAGATGCAAATGGTGTCGTATTTTTCCAGAAAGTATTTGTTGGTAATTCAGTATCAACTTCAAAACTTGTAATTAAGGAGAAAACACCTAAAGCAGGTTATCAAGAGTTGACCAGTGAAATTGCTACAATTAATTTTTCTGACTTTACAAATTATACGGACCCGAATAATGGAATTGATTTAACAATGGATACGGCTTTGGATATCTTATCTTCCAATCCGGTTGTAAATAATCCGATTATTGGACGCATTGAGCTTACAAAGACACAGACGGATGCTGCTGCAGTATTTGTACCAGGAGCGGTATATGGAATCTATACGGATACTTCGTGTTCCACAGCCTATAATTACAATGGAGGTAGTACCAATTTAGCTACAACGAATAATGAGGGTAAGCTTGTATTTGAGAATATTCCTTATGGTGTATATTACATTAAAGAGATAACGGCACCTTCTGGATATCAGTTGGATACCACAGTATATACTGTAGCGGTGACGAAGCAGTATGAGGCTGACGAAGAAGATACGATTGCTAAGCTTGAAGTTACAGATGACAAGATTTATGGAACGATTGCATTGACAAAGAAGGATGTTGCGTCAAATGCTTTGTTAAGTGGAGCAGAATTTAAGCTTTATACAAAGGATGCTGGTGGTAATTATACAGAAGTAACAGATTGTACTATGACTACAAATGGTGCGGTTCACACCTTTACTGGTTTGGAAATTGATACAGCTTATTATGCAAAAGAGACCAAGGTTCCGGAAGGTTATACTGGAGCGGCTGACTATATTGGTCCACTCATATGTGAGAGTGCAAATAACTACGCTGTCGCAAAGGATGTAACCAATACAAAACAGGTTGGTAAGGTTGAAATTATTAAGTATAAGACTGGAACAACGGAAGCTTTACAGGGTGCGGAATTTACAATCACCTATCCGGATGGAACGAAGAAGTCTGTTAGTACAGGTAGTGACGGTAAAGCGACCTTTGAAAATCTTCCGTATCTGAATAGTGGACAAGAGTATAACATTCAAGAGACGAAAGCTCCGAATGGATATGTAGAAGATCAGACGATTTATACTGTTACCAGTGAGGAATTTAAAATAGCTGTGAATAGCGCAGGTAGTGGTGCGATTGTAAAGACGATAACCGTATATAATCAAACTAGCAATGCACAGATTAAGATTGTAAAACGCGATAAAGATACGGCTGCGTTATTGGCTGGTGCGGAATTTTCGTTATACAAATATGATGATGCGACAGGAACATATGAAGCGACACCAATTGCCACTGCGGTAACGAATAGTGCTGGTATAGCAACCTTTAATGTGGCAGAGACTGGAACGACGGATGCCCCGATTAAATATAAGGCAGTAGAAACGAAGTCTCCTGAAAAGTATTGCTTGGCAAGTAATGTATACCATGTATTTAATGTTATGAATACGATAACTGAGTATTCATGGGATGTTGTGAATACAAAGGTAATAGCTGCTATTGAAGTGACAAAGGAGGATGTAGATACAGCAGAAAAGCTAGAGGGTGCAGAGTTTACGTTGTATGATGTGAATAAGGTGGTTCTTGACAAAAAGACTACAGGTGCAGAAGGATATGTTCGATTTAATAATTTGACAGCCGGTAATTATTGGATTCAGGAGACAAAGGCACCAGAAGGATATGACAATAATTATACAGATGAAACAAAGACTGAGTTGATTTGGTATCCTGTGGTAATTGAAGATGGTAGCGAGGGTAAGATTGTATTAAATAATAGTAAACTTAATGTAGTTGCCCGAAATAAAAAGCTTCCGGAAGGTAAGATTACGATTCAGAAGAAAGATAGTGCAGATGGTTCTGCATTAGCAGGAGCAGAATTTACTCTTTATCAATCAGATGGAACGACACCGGTTGCAGGTTGTACACCAGTTGTAACAGATGCAGAAGGTAAAGCGTCATTTGATAATCTTGATTATGGTAGTTATATTGTGAAAGAGACAAAGGCGCCTGAAAATTATAAGACACCGACCTTCTGGCAGGCGATTACTATTAATCGTGCAACGGAACAGGTTGAAATTGAAGTTGAAAACAGTCTGGATGAAAAGGTGGAAGAAATTGTAGGAACGGTATCTGTTCTTAAGGTGGATAGCGAGAATAATGCAAAAGTGCTTTCAGGGGCAGAGTTTACCATTTATAACGCTGCTGGCCAACCGGTTAAAACAATGACAACGGATGTGACTGGAAAGGCAAGTGCAGTTCTTCCGCAAGGTGCTTATTCAATGGTGGAAACAAAGGCACCGGAGGGCTATGAAGCAAAAGAAACAACCTTTACCTTTAATATTACAGAAACAGAAAAGGAATTTAGTTATACCGTAGATAATGATCCTGTAATATCTGCATCTATTAAAATATACAAGATAGATGATACGGAGGATGAAAATCCTTTGAAAGGTGCAGAGTTTACATTGTATAAGGATGAGAAGAAGGTTGCTAAGGCGAAGACTAATAAGAAAGGTATTGTTATCTTTGAGAATTTGCCGGCCGGAACCTATGTAATTAAGGAAACAAAGGCACCAAAGGGATATAAGAAATTAGATTCCGCTAAAAAGGTTACAATTAGTAAAAACAAGGAATATTCTTATACCTTTGTGAATGAGAAGATTGAAACCTCTACTTCGACAACAAGTAAAAAGACGGGAGATGGTGCTCCTATTGTACCATTGTTAGGAATGATGTTTTTGGCGATGGCTGGATTAGGATTTCTCCTGCATTATAAGAAGAGGGAAAGTACAATTGAATAACTAACAGCTATAAGGGCAAAATAGAAAATGTTTTCTTCTGTTTTGCCCTTATTTTTTTCTTTTCAAATAGTCGTTCCTATGATATACTTATATGGATTGTGATAAGGCAGAACCGAGACTTCTGAAGTGCTGACAAAGACAATATTATTGTATATATTGATGAGCACAAGTGAGTCGTATTGCTATGTAGATTTGTTATCAGTTCAGTTGTTTCGGTGTCTTACTCAAGATATCCGGAAGGTTTAAGAGAAACGGATAAGAACAATATTTTATAAGGAGAACAGATATGTACAAGAAGTTTGAAATGGAACTTGCCGGCAGAACACTTCGTGTTGATGTTGGACGAGTTGCAGCACAGGCAAATGGTGCGGCATTTATGCACTATGGTGAT
>CAYTOQ010000070.1:0-8296 GCA_964439445.1 uncultured Clostridium sp.
GAATTCTATAAAAGATGCAAAGAAATGGATATTGAAGAGACTGTAGAAGTGGCATTAAATGCAGAATCGGAAGAAGAACAAGAATTTGTTGAATTAATTAGTAACTTTATGATGCAGACAAGACAAAAAGAAGTAATTGCACAGGGGAAATTTTGATGAAGAAATATGTCATTTATGCGGGCGTAAATGGCGCCGGCAAATCTACCTTTTACAATATGAAATCACAATACAATTTGCCAAGAGTGAATACAGATGAAATTGTGAAAGAGTTTGGTGACTGGAAGAATCTTACGGATGTAATGAAAGCAGGAAAGATAGCCGTGAAAAGAATTAATGAATACCTTTCACAAGGGATATCATTTAATCAGGAAACGACTCTTTGTGGACACTCTATTTTCCGGAATATAGAGCGTGCAAAGCAAGAGGGGTATGTGATAGAACTGTTTTACGTTGGCTTGGATTCGGCGGAAATTGCAAAAGAACGAATTGCGAAAAGAGTAGAACGTGGCGGACATGGCATTCCGGATGAAGACGTAGAACGAAGATATGTGGAAAGTCTCAAAAATTTGAGAAAAGCAATTGAAATGTGTGACTTAGTTTCGATTAATGATAATACGGAGACGATGCGTAGATTTGCAATATATCGAAATGGTAGATTGTGTTTATTATCTAGAAATGTTCCGGAATGGTTTCAAAGAACGGAAATCGAAAATGTATTAGATGAAGCAGATTATTTAGCTAATTCTGATGCTGAAAGATATACTCATAAAGAGGTGTTTTCTAGGTTGAAGGATAAGAATAAAGATTAGTCTGCAAAAGTAGAATTTCTTTATTCTTCAATAGTGATTTAAGCACTAAATAAGTTTACATAACTTCATATCCAACGCCTTTAGACCCCATAGGTTGCAATCAATGATAAGTAATACATCGTAATCGGTTGAATTGAAATCAATTAGTTAAACAGACTCCTCGTATGTCGTAATGATGTATGAGGAGTTTTGCATGGGTTGATTTGGGGGAAAGTGATGTGTGTGAAATGTTAGAATAATTCTCTTGCAAAAAAGTATAAAGAGTTATAAAATAAAAACAAAAGTATAAAGAGTTATAAAAAGCTATAAAGAAAAATAAAAAGTATAAAGAGGAGCGATTATATGCAAAATCCTTTTACAACAACGTTTAGCAAAGCACCAGAATATACGTATATAACTACACACAAAACAGATGAAATTCTAGAGAATTTTAGCTATGAGAGTCCTTCTGAATCTGTGTACAAGATTACCGGAGTCAGAGGCTCTGGAAAAACGGTAATTCTTGCTAAGGTTGAGGAAGAATTGAGAAGTGAATGGAATAAAGAAAAGGGATGGATTGTTCTTGACTTGAATCCCGCAAGAGATATGCTAACACAGGTTGCGGCAATGCTTCATAAAGAAGGATTTGGCAAGAGTGATACAAAGAATAGAAGCGTTAGTGTCTCTGCAACCGTTCTTGGAACTGGTGGAGGAATTGGGTACGCTTCTGAAAAAGAGGACGTTTTTTTTGATATGGGTGTTGAAGTAGAGTCTATGATTCAGCAAGCTCAAGAAAAAGGGAAAAAGATTCTTATTGGGATTGATGAGGTGTCGAAGACATCAGAAATGATAAAGTTTGCATCTGAATATGGAAGGTGGCTTAGAGCTAACTATCCAGTATATCTTGTGTGCACAGGACTTTATGAAAATATACAGGAAGTCAGTAATGTGAAGAATCTAACATTCTTTAGAAGGGCAACTACTATAAAGACAGAACCACTTAATATTGTTAGAATGTCTGAAATGTATAAAAACAAGCTTAATATTGAAGGTTCCGAAGCACGTGAAATGGCGAAATGTACCAAAGGATATGCATATGCCTTTCAGAAGCTTGGTGCATTATATTTTAAGAAGAGAAACACAGAAGTTTTAGATGACCTTATACCTGATCTCAAAGCGGAGTTATTTGCCTATTCATATGAGAAAATTTGGGAAGAGATGACAGAAACAGACAGATTTTTAGTCAGTCTTATTACAGAAAAGAATGAGTATAAGCGCGAAGAAGTGCTTGGTCTCATGGGAGATCGCGCTGGTAATTACTCTGTGTATAGGGATAGGTTAATAAAGCGAGGGATTTTGGAATCCAGACAGGCCTATATTTCATTGGCGCTTCCTTTTTTTGCAGATTATATTAAAGAATACTGTTAATAGAAAATTAGTATATATAGTAAAGGGAACAACATATGATTAAATTAGTGGAAATGGAATGTGAGAATTGTGGCGGAGCATTAGAGCAGCTTGATAGGGAAAGAGCAAGATGCCCGCATTGTGATGCCGTATATTTGATTGATAGGGGACAACCGAAAGAGATTCATGTGCATCAAGCAGCACCAGCACAGAAAAATTCTACACCGCTTATTGCTTTTGCAATCATTGTAGTAGCGTTATTGGCTTTTTTAGTGGTAGAGATTCGTAACACCTATACAACAGGAGATACTAACCGAAATTCTTCTGTCGGGACGGAAGCAAAAGAAGAGAAGTTTCGCTCTGAATTCTTTAAAACGTTAGTCATGGAAATCTATGGTGCGTCAGTAGAAGAGGTTGCAGAGGAAGAATTGCGTGAGTTAACCTCGCTATATGCTTATCATGAGAATGGTTGTTATGTCGTAGAATACAGTAGAAATGATGGTGAGATCAAGCAGATACAGATGGAAGCTTTTTTGTATAGCGATATGGCTGACTTGAAAAATTTCCCTAATCTTAAGAGTATTAACTTTAGTACAGAGACCATTCCACAAGTGGCTTTGGAACAGCTTAATTCTCTAGAGGAGCTGTGGTGTCGTAATACACCAGAAGATTTAGCAACCGGCCTGATTCATCCGGAAAAGCTAAAGGTTTATGGATGTTATGATGCGGAAACATTAGATGGTGTGGATGCATTTACTCAGTTAGAACACTTGCACATCAATGACTATGATTTGGCGGATTTGAATGCAATTAGTGCCCTTACAAATTTGAAAATATTAGAAATTGTCAATGGAGATGCGATTACCGATTTTGGAGTGTTACATTCTTTGAAGCAGCTCGAGGTTTTGTATATGGATACAGAACAGCTTAAGGACATTTCCTTTGTTGGAAAAATGCCTAATTTACAAGAGTTTTCTATGAAAGATACTATTGTAATAGATATTTCGGCATTAGAGGGCAAAACAACATTAAAGAAGGTTGTTTTGCAGGATAATAGAGAATTGACAGATTATAGTGCATTGAGTTCCTTGGGTGAATTAGAAGAGTTGACGTTGGAATTGGGAAGTAAGGCGCAAATGCCAGATGCGAGCAATTGGACCAAGATGCATACATTGTCTATTCAAGGGGTATCGGATGTTTCCTTTATGCAATCCTTAACCGGATTGAAAACTTTGTATCTAAAGGGGGCAGATTGTAGCACATTTGATGTGTTTGCTTCGTTGCAGAATTTGGAGTATTTGCAGATTGGCAGTGTGTATGGTGATCTTGATAATTTGAATATGCTTACTCATTTGTCAAAACTTAAAGTGCTAGATATGAGTGGTATGACCGTATATGGTAATGTGGAAGCTATCTTTTCGATTGCCAGTTTGGAAGAGATTAATATTAATGATTGTAGCTTTGGGTTGAATTTTGATGCGATTTCAGAGCACACAAACTTGAAGATATTACATATGAATCGTCTGCGCCTTTGGGAAAATATTGTGGTGCAGTATGATGGTGCATTTACTTATGTAGATTATGATGATGTGGAATTGGTTGATAACATCGATGTGGTAAAGAAATTTGGCAATCTTGAAGAGTTGTATCTGCAAGGGAACAAGCTTACCAATATTTCCTTTGTTGAGAGTTTACCTAATTTGAAGAAATTAGATATTACCAACAACTATGTGACAGACTTGCGGCCACTACAGCAGTTGTCACAGTTTGAAATTGTGTGGTGTGGACAAAATGCGATTTCGCAAGGGTCAGATTTGGGAGCAGATGTCACCGTAGTTTTAGATTCTGAAGAAGAGGAAAAGGAATGGTGGGAATAATGAATAAGAAGAAAATTATAATTTTGTCATTTGTAGGTGGTGCTTTGCTCTGTTGGCTTATTTGTGGAATACTCTTTTTTGCAAAAGGAAAAGTACAGGAAAATATCGAAAGACAGAAAGAAGTTTGTATAGAAGTAACCGATGGGACTATTATTCGGATGAAGAAAACCACAAGGGAAATAAATGACAAATATGTTGCTCGCTGGATTCCGATTTATGAGTATTCTGTAGATGGTGTGCGCTATGAAAAGGAAAGTACAAGCGACTATAAGAGAGGTGTTTTTGAGGAGGGTGATCAGGTGGATATTTATTACAATCCGGATAACCCAGAAGAAGTATACATCCCTGCTGAAAACCCGGAAAATACGGTTATGATACTTACGATATTAATGGTGGCTTTCTTGTTTGCCGGATTTTTGGTTCTTGGAATCATGTTTGCGAATATAAAGAATGATGTTTAGCTGTTAAATATTTGTGAATTGGCTTATGAAAGCAACATTTCTTCTAAAATGTCGCCTTTATAACAATTTAAACCTTGTCTGTTGGTTGTAAATACAACATGTATTTATTATAATTTGATGTGTTTGAAAAGCCAAATAAAGATATGCTAGGTGGAGAAAAAGGATGTTTTACAAAATAGAAGAAATAGCAGATAACACATATCGATTTGATGAAAATGGAAGGGTAAACTTTTATCTTGTAGTAGGGGATGAAAAAGCTTTGCTGATTGATGGTGGCTGGGGAATTGGTGATTTGAAAGGGGCGATTCGGACGCTGACGGACAAGCCGATTATTGCTGCGGCCACACACCGCCATCCAGACCATACTTGTGGATTTCGACAGTTGGGAGATTATTATGTCAGTGAGAAGGATAATATTTTATTCAATCGTCTGCTAGAAAATAGGTTGTTCGGGATGGCTATGGTATTAGCTGAAAAACAAAAAATACAGTCCTATCATAATAAAAGAATGGGAAAACCATTACCTTTACAGGATGGCGATATTATTGACATTGGAAACCGATATATTGAAGTTCAGGAAATCCCTGGTCATACGGCAGGTTCGGTTATGTTTATAGAACATGCGCAGAAATTGATGTTTACAGGTGATGATGTTAATTTGAGATTATGGATGCAGGGTAAGGGTGCAACCTCGCTTGAAGAGTGGAAAATAGGAGCGAAAAAAGTGCTAGGATATATGTCAGAAGGATATTCTGCATGGACGGGACACTTAGATGGCAAGCAAACACAAGAACAGCTATTGGAAATATATGGACTTGTAGAAGAAATTATTGAAAAAAAGGCTCAGTTAAGTAAAAAGGACAGTCCGTATATGAAAGCTGGAAGTACATTAGAAGTCCGTTTTAATATACATAGAATTGATTGACTAAGTTTCATTTGCCGACACAATCGAAATTAGAAGATACTATGGTTACGAATGTGGATTAATATTCCGAAGGATAAGAAACTTTCGGATTCTCGAAAAAATGTATGACAAAAACCACAACACCCCACCTTCTACTACGAAGTAGATGATGGGGTGTTGTGGTTTTTGAAATTTTTCAATTGTATAGTTGTTCGTTATGTCTTTATGCATGTACAATATGTAGAACTTGCGGTTATCCGAGAGCGGATAAGACATAAGCCTTGACAACTGTAAAATAAAAATATATACTAAACCTATAGAAAAGGTAGGAATAAAGGAGGCGAAACGATATGAAACAGATTTTATGCTTTGGAGATTCTAATACATATGGGCTGATTCCAGGAATACAAGGTCGCTATGAATGGGGAACCCGCTGGAGCAGTATATTGGATGAATGTGTGAGAAAAAAAGGTTATCGTGTGATAGAAGAGGGCTTGTGTGGAAGAACCACAATTTTTGATGATAGATATCGCAAAGGTCGAAAGGGAACAGAGTTGTTGCCAATTTTGCTAGAAGCACACAGTCCTATCGAGATTGTTGTGTTGATGCTTGGCACTAATGATTGTAAGACAGCTTATGGTGCTACACCGGAGCGAATTGGAGAAGGTATTGAAGAATTGATAAATCAGATTCATAATTATAATCCGGCAATTCGAATTCTTCTTGTATCGCCTATTGCATTAGGTGATAAGGTTTGGGAAGAGGGATATGATGTGGAGTTTGACAAGAATTCTGTTTCAGTTTCCAAAGAACTTCCAAGAGTATACAAAAGTATTTCCAAGAGGAGAGGGATTGAATTCTTGGCTGCATCAGACTATGCGAAGCCGAGCAGTACCGATCAGGAGCATATGGATGCAGAGAACCACAAACAGTTTGCGAGAGGAATCTCAGACAAGATTGAAAGTATGATTACACAACAATCACACTACAGAGAATTGAAGCAGGCTGCGCGTGCTAGTTGATGAAGACGACATTTCGTATTTAGAGAAAAAGATGTTTGCAAATTTTGGATATTAAATGATATAAGAATCAATATTAGAGTGGATAGAAGGGAGCTCTTGTAATGGCAGAGAGGAACTTGGATTTTGATAGGGTCATTGATAGGAGAAATACCAATTCGTTAAAGTATGATATGACACGATGGTTTGGTAAGCCAGAGGGCGTTTTGCCATTATGGGTGGCGGACATGGATTTTAAGACATCATCCTATATTCAAGATGCGATTGTAAAGAGAGTGGAGCATGGTATATTCGGCTATAGTGAAGTACAAGAAGAATATTTTGATATTGTAAGTGAGTGGATGAGAGTGCACCATGACTGGAGAGTAGAACCAAAGTGGCTTATTAAGACACCAGGAATAGTATACGCTTTGGCAACTGCAATTCGGGCATTTACCAAACCGGGAGAGTGTGTTTTGATTCAACAGCCGGTATATTATCCATTCTATAATATGATTGTGGAGAACCATCGGCAGGTGGTAAACAGTTCTCTGAAGCAGGACGAGACAGGAAAATACCATATGGATTTTGAGGACTTAGAGGAAAAGATTGTAAAAGAAAATGTCGCGCTTTTGATTCTGTGTAATCCACACAATCCTGTAGGTAGGGTCTGGACTAGAGAAGAGCTAGAGCGACTAGGAGACATTTGCTATCGGCATCATGTGATAGTGGTAAGTGATGAAATTCATGCAGATTTTGTCTGGAAAGGAAAACATCAGATCTTTGTGGATTTGAAGGAGGAATATAGAGAGATTGTGGTTACCTGCACATCTCCAAGTAAAACATTTAATATCGCAGGGCTACAGATATCTAATATCTTTATTCCAAATGCAGGCTTGCGTCGTAGCTTTCGTAAAGCTTTGAAGGCAACTGGGCAGGATGAAATCAATGTAATTGGCCTTACAGCCTGTATGGCGGCATACCAACATGGAGAAGAATGGTATCAGGCGATGCTATCTTATGTTAGAGACAATATTCGGTTTGTACAGGAATACTTGCAGAATAATATTCCAGATATAAAGCTGGTGGAGCCGGAGGGAACCTATCTTCTTTGGCTGGATTGCAGGGTACTAGGTCTTAACAAAGACGAGCTAGAAAATCTCATGGTTCACAAGGCAGGTTTATGGTTAGACAGAGGTGCTATGTTTGGTGAGAGTGGTGAAGGGTTTGAGCGGATTAATGTAGCCTGCCCGAGGGCAATACTTGAACAGGCATTCACACAGCTAAAGGTAGCGATACAAGATAGTACAAAATAAAATAGAATATAATGGGAAAATCTTGAATTAAGAGGATTCTTACAGTCAGAATATGTGAAGTATGAGCTGGATAGTTAGGAGGATGGCGGACAGGGAAATGACTATCTGTATGGTGGAGCCGGAAAAGATACTTATATTTTTAATAAGGAATATGGTACGGATACAATTATGGATTCTGAGGGTATCCATACTATCGCTTTAGGTACGGGATTAAGTGCTGATAAACTTACTGCATACCGTACAAATTGGAATGACCTTACTCTTACATTTAAAGATACTGATGACAAAATTGTTATTAGTGGGTATTTTACTTCAGAAGGAAGCCGGAAATTCAATCTACATTTTGCAAATGGAACAAAATTCGCATATGATGATGAAGATAATCCGATGAAACAGGTTCATGCAACAGAATATGATGACTGGATGAGTGCATGGAGTGATGAAGGAATTGTTCTTTATGGAGACAAGGGAAATGATCATTTGACTGGCGGAAAAGGGAACGATATTCTTTCTGGTGGAAAAGGAGATGACTATCTTAGTGGAAA
>CAYTOQ010000070.1:8396-10973 GCA_964439445.1 uncultured Clostridium sp.
AGTGGAAAGAATGATACTCTTATCATCAAGGATTTTGATGCGGACTTATTTGTTTTTGAATTTGCGAATGGTAAAAAGGGTGTGATAGATGACGTTACAGATGAATTTACAGAAATGACAGAACAGGAATAGAATTTGTAACGCATTTTGAGCATGATGGTTATAATAAATAACAAAGTAATGAATCTTTTATAGAACTAAGAAGAGAAAATGCCGCTTTGATGACGTATGACTTTTGGAGCGGCATTTTTATGTGGCAAATTAGATGAGAAAATAATAGTGTTAACCAATCAGAAGACATAATGTGTATTTTTTGAAAGTTTAATTGAAACATGATATAATGACGAAGGTAATTTGACAGAAATATATTTAGTATTTGGATATACACAAATTATGTTTGTTAGTTGCAGTGAAGAGGTGAGTAGTAGTGCTGAGAATAGCAATATGTGATGATGAAGAAGTGTTTGGTCAACACTTAAAACAAATAGTAAGCGAGTTCTTTGAAGAGAGAAGAGTTCAATATGAAATAAGTTTGTTTGGTTCAGGGGAAGAATTTGTAAAACTAAACATGGATATGGCAAAATATCAGATAGTATTTTTGGATATAAATATGGAAGAATTGGATGGAATTTCAACAGCTAAGAGGTTAAGGGAATTGTGTAAGGATACATTTGTTGTTTTCGTAACAGCTTTTATCAATTATGCATTAGATGGATATGAAGTAGATGCCATTCGTTACATACTAAAAAACTCATCTAATTTTGATAAAAGCGTAAATGAGTGTATTGAGGCTATATTAGAAAAAATGCATTATGCTGTTAAAATTCATAGATTTGCATTCAAAGAGGGGACGAAAGATATTAATGAAGATAATATCGTATATATTGAGAGTAATTTGCATGAATTATGTTTTTATATTATGAGGCATGAGCTTGAGGTCAATCGGATGGATGATACGTTGAATAATATAGAAAATATTCTTGATGATGCTAAATTTGTAAGAATTCATCAAAGTTATTTGGTTAATATGAAATATGTTAAAAGCATGAAGTTACAGAAAGCTATGTTGATAGATGGAACAGAGTTGCCAATAGCAAAACCTCGATATAAAAAAGTAAGAAAAATATTTGCTGATTATAAAGGAGAAATGTAATGATATCATATGTTTCAGGATATTTAATCATTCCATTGGAAGTGATATGCTGTAAAATGTTTTTTGAAACATTTTGTCTAAGTAAGAAGATTAAAATGTTCTATCAAGTATTATTTTGGGGATTGCTATGTATGTTAATATATATTCCTGCCATTTTCTTTGGAAATTCATTTTTATTGAAGCAAATTACGGTGACTGGAATTGTCGCAGTTGCGACAAAATTATATTGGAAGATTACATATAAGAAAAGTTTTATGTTAGCTTTTTTGTTTCAAAGTCTTGTTTTGGTAGCGGATTATGTAACCATTGTTATAGACAGTTCACTTCTGGCAGGAAGTATTAATCAGAATCAAACTACACAGGCATTTTTGATTCTTTTAACCAAAATGGTATTGTTTCTATTGGTAATTATAATTAAAAGCATATTGGGACGAAGTCAATTAGAATTTCTAGAAGATGTAGCATGGCTTAAATTTATGTTTTTTCCCGTTTTTACAATTTGTATTATAATTGCACTTATCTCTAAACCAGAACTTATGATAAATGAAAACCAAAAACAAATATTTTGGGTATTTGCTTTGGGGTTAGTTGGAATGAATATTATGCTTTTTTATTTGTTACAAGATGTAGCAAAAAGAGAACGTGAATTGTTAGAACGGAGGATGTTTGAACGAGAAGCAAAGCATAAGTTCTCTCTGTATGAGTCTATGGCAGAATCAACAAAACAGCAACAAGCACTTAGTCATGAATATCAAAATCAACTTGTTTGCATCCAATCATTACTACATACAGAACAATATAATAAACTAGAAGAATATGTGAAGCAAATAACAGGGGTAGTGTTGAAAGATTTAGATTATATTGACACAAATAATGTGATTGTAAATGCAATTTTGAATGAAAAGTATTTTCAAGCATTAGAGCAAGGTATTGTTATGGTCTGTAAAATTAATGATTTGGCAGGAATGTCAATCGAGGATCGAGATATTGCATTATTGTTATCTAACCTGTTAAATAATGCGTTAGAAGCATGTCAGAAATGTGTTGATGAAAAAGTAATCAAGGTGAAATTGATTCTGGAGGATGATAATATTGTACTTTCTGTAAAGAATACTTATGATGGCAATGTAATAACTTCGGAAGGAAGTTATATAACAACAAAAAAGAATAAAAAAAATCATGGAATTGGTATAAAAAACATGATACAGGTAATCGAAAAATACGATGGTTATTATTCTATATCATACGATGAAAGGTATTTTTCATTTTCTTGTGTGATTCCTAGATAGTCTTACCAGTAATGAACTGATAAGGCTATTTTTTGATGTTTAGAATGTAGAAAAAAGTCAAATTCTGCGAAAAAAGGTTAAATACTGCGAAAGGGGTAGATTATTTTTTGGCTGTATTATATATTGTGTGGCAGG
>CAYTOQ010000070.1:11073-14052 GCA_964439445.1 uncultured Clostridium sp.
TGTCAATTATGACATTGGGATTATCAGTAAGTGCGTTAGCTGCTTCGCAGTCTTTAAATGGTGGCGGTGCTACTTGGAGTGGTGGCGAAAACAGTTCGAGCATTGTATATTCCCAAATTACGGATAATGTAGATGATGGTTTGCGTCATAAAGCTACTGTTTGGGTCGAAAATGACGAGGGAAATTATAATAGTAGAACTGGTACCACAACTGGAGTTGGTAAAAGTGGAAGAGTGCGAATTACAGTCGGAGCATCTCACTCAAATCCATTTAAGGCTGAAAAAGCAGGATATAAGAATTATGAAGTGGTGAGAACAAAATAAGATTGATTTATATCAGATTGAGATTTAATCTTAATGGTTAAATTTCAATCTGATATATTAGGAGAGAGCAATGAAGAAGAATTTTTATATTATAGGCATATTAGTATCTGTTTTTTTGATATATTTTATGTTACTGCTAGCTGACCATATGGTATATTTGAACGACGATTTGATTTATGATTTTATGTTGGAAAAAGAAATCTCATATGAAGAACTGCGGGATATTGCCATAGAAACAGATGCAACCATACAGGTGAGAAATTATGAATGCGTCGGATTTGGCAAGAGTGATATTGAGATAATTGTCTTTAATTCAAAGAATGATTCTGGAACAGTAAAAAGAAATTCTTTGTTTCCTGCTGATAACATAAGAATGGTTTATAATCCGGACAAACTGGAGAAGGATGATAAATGTATGCTTTTTACAGTGCAATCACAGGAGAAATTGTTGATAGAAGAAGTGAATAGCTTATTGGAAGAAAAAGAGTATGTGGCGAGTATTAATGTAACTGACATCCGTTTTCATCCAACGCACTTGTTTAGTCCATTGAATGCACAATTTTTTCTGTTAATGTTTGTACTTGTTTTGTTGTGCATAGCAATGTATTATATGTCTAGAACAAAAGAAATTGGAATTCTAAAGATGAATGGATGGGGGAATAAGGCAATTTCTGCACATATGTTAAAACGAATGTTGGGATATAGTGTGGTTGGTTTTCTTCCTCTTAGTATTGCGTTTATGATATACATCTTGATTATGGATAACAGTCTTATCGGTCATTATTTGTATATAAGCATTCTGCTTCTGCTCTGTTTTATGGTTTCCTATACACTGGCGGCAGTGGTTGCGATATTTTTTATAAAGGCAATCAATTGTGTGGATGCGGTGAAGGAGAAGAAAAATGGTCATTTGGTGGTTATAGTATTAACGGGAGCTAAGATATGCATAACAGTATTATGCTGTGCGATTTTGTCGAGTACTTTTGATGAGATTGTAGACATTCATGGTTCAATTCAAGATGCCAAGCAGATAAGGGAATTTGAATTTTATGAGATGTATACGCCGGTTGCATTGGAAGAGGAGATGGTTGAGCGCATTGATGCATATCTGGCAAAGCTGGATGATACAAAGATATACAACTATGATTCATCGGATGTGATTTATAAGAAGAGTGATTTGGAGCATGTCAGCAGAATAGAGGATTATGAGACGGTATGTGAATCGAATATAATAAGTATATCAACCAATTTGTTGACGTATTGCAAAATAAAAAAAGCAGATGGAAGTTGTGTTAGTGCAGTGGAGATTGAAGATGAAGCGATTCTCATTCCAAAGTATTTGGAAGGGGATGAGATTGTTATAAGGGAATGGTTAGGGTTGGATGAATCCATGCAAGTAATTTATATTGAGAATGATCAGTCTTATCCGGATATGCTGTGGCCGGGGGTGTATGCATATAATCCGATTGTGTTGGTACATCCTACAGTAATACAAGTATATATTAATTCAGGAGAGATACTATACAGTAAAGAAGTAGTTGATGAGGTAAAGAGCTATCTTGATGAGAGTGGAGTAGGGAATAGCAGTATATATATTCAATCAAGAGAGAATTCTATTTTTACAGTTCTTTCAGGATATTATACGCAATTGTTTGAAAAAGGTTTGTTTTCGGTGATTATGATATTTGCATTTCTATTAACGGATTTTGCATTAGTGATATCCTATATTCAATTTAACAAGAAGAAAATAGGAGTCATGGTATTACATGGAAAAAGAGTTATTATGTCAACGTGGGGATTTTTATTGCTGCTACTGGTAATAGATTTAATCGCAGTTACAATATTTAATATATATTTTGGTTTCCTAATAGTTTTTGATGTATTAATTTATCAGTTGGAGATGAACAGTATGCTAAAGAGTGGTGTTACCAGATTGATAAATGGTCTGTAGAGGAGGATAAGATGTCTTTAATTGAGTTAAAAAATGTAAATAAAAATTACGGAGAAAAATGTGTTTTAGAAAATCTCAATATTGATATAAATGAAGGTGAGTTTATAGGTATTAAAGGTAAAAGTGGTAGAGGGAAGACTACATTACTTAATATAATTGGATTGCAGGAAACATTTGAAGGTGAACTTTATTTTGATGGGAACAAAATAGACATTAATGATAAAAAAGCTGTAAGAAAATTATTAAAAGATGAGGTGGGATATTTATTTCAGAATTTTGCCCTCGTTGATGATATGAATGTTTATGATAATCTAAATATTGTCATAGACAAAAAGAACAAAAAAACAGAGAAGGCAATGATTAATGCATTGGAACTAGTTGGCTTGAATAAAGATTTTTTATACCAGAAAGTATATAAATGTTCTGGGGGTGAACAGCAGAGAATTGCTGTGGCTAGATTAATATTAAAAAATTGTAGGATTATATTAGCTGATGAACCTACAGGTAGTTTGGATTTTGAAAATGCAAATTTAATTATGAAATTACTTACAGAATTAAATGAACAGGGGAAGACCATTATTATGGTATCACATGATGACAAGATGATTTCATATTGTAAACGTGTTATTGACTTATAATTTAGAAGTTGAGCAATGGTGCAATCTCCCTGCGGGTGAGCACTGATTGCCCAACATTCCCCGGTAT
>CAYTOQ010000071.1:0-13643 GCA_964439445.1 uncultured Clostridium sp.
GGATGTGGATTATGAGAATGGTATGGGTGTATCTGTTGGACGTATCCGTGAAGACCACGTATATGATTGGAAGTTTGTTGGTCTTTCTCATAATACAGTACGTGGTGCTGCCGGTGGTGCGGTGCTTTGTGCAGAGCTACTTAAGGCACAGGGATATATTACAAAGAAATAATTCCAAAGTTTTACTCTGATTGGATGATTAGAGTGATAAAAGGATTGTTATTTGAGAATTTAAGGAAAATCTCTTGAGTTTAATTTCAAGAGATTTTCTTTTTTTATTTACAGTAAAAATAGTAAGAGTTATAATTATGTAAACAATAGTAGTGATGGAATATAAGAGAATCTGTTAATATGTTATAAAATGAATGGTTTAATTGAGAATGTATCACAGGAATAGGAGGAATTTATCATGAATAAGGATAATAATACAGCGGAGAGCAACAACATAAATCAGGATAAAAAAGAAATGATTATTCGTGAGAACAAGGAGTTGGCAATACCAAGAACCGGATTTGTGATTAAGGGCGAATTGTCGGTGAAAGGTGAGTTGGCAGTAAAGGGCGAGCTGGCAGCTATTAATGAATTAGCAACGCGTGGAGAATTATCCATAAAGGGAGAATTGGATAATAATAGTGGAGAGCGTATTATTATTGTTGAGAGCATAAAAGCTGCTGTGGAATATTTGCAGGAGACCAAGGGGAATATATTAACAGCTACAGGTGCATTTGAAATCTATGAATATACGAAACTATCCAATTATCAGGAACGACTTTATTCGCGTGTGAGACCAAATAATCAGATTATTGCAGCTTGTGAAGAGTTAGGAATAAAAGATAGACATTTGATTGGTATGCGAGGTCCGTTTTCTAAAATGATGAACCGTGCGATGATTCAGGACTTTGATATTTCTTATCTTGTGACAAGAGATTCAGGAATATCGAGCGGTTTCATCGAGAAGATGGAAGCCGCATTGGAATTGGGAGTTACTTTGATTGTAGTAGCGTCAGCATATCATGAGGGAAATGAGAAGGAAGAAGTGGTTGTGAAGATGATACACGACTATTCTGGGCAATGATATATAAATGTTTCTGACTAGAGAAGCAATAGCATTTATGGTTTGAATACTTGTTACATTGGCAAAATTTGTGTTGAAATACAGTTGGATATAAGGTATAATCTTGACAAGTGAGTGCTTATATCAGAGTTTAGAAAAGATGATGGGTACGTATGATATGTGATTTATTTTAAGGAGGATTATTATAATGGCAACAATTACAGCAGGCGATTTTAGAAATGGTGTGACAATCGAATATGATGGAAAGATTTGTCAGGTTATTGAATTCCAGCACGTAAAACCAGGTAAAGGTGCTGCGTTTGTTCGTACAAAGTTAAAAAACATCGTGAACGGTGGTGTGATTGAAAACAGTTTCCGTCCAACAGAGAAGTTTGAAACTGCTCATATCGATCGTAAGAATATGCAGTATTTATATGAAGATGGTGATTTATACTACTTTATGGATAACGAGACATATGATCAGATTGCATTAGGTGCAGATGTTGTTGGAGATTCATTAAAATTCGTTAGAGAGAATGAGAATGTTAAGGTTGTTTCTCATGCAGGTAATGTATTTGCAATCGAACCAGAAATCAACGTTGTATTAGAGGTTACAGAGTGCGAGCCAGGCGTGAAGGGTAACACAGCAACTGGTGCTACAAAGCCTTGTACGGTTGAGACCGGTGCAACTCTTCAGGTACCTTTATTTGTGAATCAGGGTGATAAGATTATGATTGATACACGTACTGGTGAGTATTTATCAAGAGCGTAATTAAATTATTGAATCATAGTGAATTAGGAAGCTACAGAAAACTTTGTTTTCTGTGGCTTTTTTGTTTTTTGTCAAGCAAAGCGTGTTTGATTTGCATCGTAATTTCGTGAAATCCAATGTCATATTATAAAAGCTTTATCATATATTGTATATATAGACTTTTTATAGTGGACGTATCTTGGTACAGGCTTGGAGGATAGTATGTCAAAGAAAGAAGAAATTACAAAAATTTTATCTGGAAAGCTACGTAGAATATTAGAACTTACAGAGTTGAATTTTGAATTGTTACAGGAACTTCGGTTACGGATTCATGAGCCGTTTATTATTATCTATGATGGGAAGGAATTTTTTTTGTCAGAGCAAGGGCATTTAGAGCAGGATTACCAATTGGGGTACATTGTGAATGGAACCGATATTAAGGAGACCATTGAATATATTAGTAGTTTTTCTCTATATGCTTACGAGGATGAAATCCGACAAGGTTTTATTACGGTGCAGGGTGGTCATAGAATTGGATTGGCCGGTAAAGTGGTTTTAGAGCAGGGGAGAATTAAAAATCTGAAACATATATCTTTTGTAAATATAAGAATGTCTCATGAAAAACGTGGCTGTGGAAGTAGTATTTTGCCATATATTTTTTCAGATAATAAGATATGTCATACTTTGGTTATTTCCCCTCCTGGTTGCGGGAAAACAACATTGCTTCGAGATATTGTACGGTTGGTATCAGACGGAGATGTTGAACGGCCGGGTATATCGGTTGGTGTAGTGGATGAACGTTCGGAAATAGGAGCATGTTATCGTGGGATTCCTCAAAATGATATTGGAAGAAGGACGGATATATTGGATTGTTGCCCAAAGGCAGAGGGAATGTTAATGATGATTCGTAGCATGTCACCAGCGTTAATTGCGGTAGATGAAATTGGAAAACGTGAGGATATTGATGCGCTTGCGTATGTTATGAATTGTGGATGTCAAATTCTTGCAACAGTACATGGTTCCTCAATTGATGATGTAAAAAATAAGCCGATTTTAAGAAAATTGGTGGAGGAGAAAATGTTTAAACGTTATGTTGTGCTTTCGGGAAATGAAAAGCCGGGTGTAGTGGAAAACATTTTTGATGAACGTGGAGCGGTTCTTTATGATCGAGTGCTACAGGGAGCCTGATGTTTAGGTAGGAGTGTGGTTAAAATGGGAATACTATGCAAGATATTGGGAGCAATTTGTATTATGGGAGCAGCATGTTCTTTTGCAACAAATGTGAATTATACGATGGAAATGCGAAAACAGGAATTACGTGGTTTGTATGGTGTATTGTTACAACTCAAAAGTGAAATTCAGTATATGTGTAATCCTTTGCCAGAGAGCTTTTTAAAGTTAAGTAAAGGTGCGAAGGAACCATTTTCTGTATGGCTATTGGAGATGGCTGATTCTTTAGAGAAAATGAACTCGGTTAGTTTTTTTGAGGCTTGGAATCATGGGTTGGAGCGTTTGTACGAGCTATCATATTTAGAAAAGGAGGATATAATGCCTCTAAAGGAATTATCGGACAAGCTTGGTAGTGGAGATGTGGCGGCACAATTGAAGGTAATTGATTATACATTGTTACATATTGAAGAGAATCGCGTCCATTTAGAAGGTGAATTGGAGCAGAAGAAAAAGGTAACTATGACATTAAGTATCTTTTGTGGTGCAATGATGTTAATTGTATTACTCTGATAGGTGCAAAAAAAAGGGTGGATTGCTACAAATGAGCAAAAAGTTTGTGAGGAGTGCGTGCGTATGTCCATGGAGCTTATTATTAAAATTGCAGCGATAGGAATCGTGGTTGCATTGTTGAATCAAATATTAAAGCATGCTGGCAGGGATGATCAGGCTTTTTTTGTTACATTAGCAGGAATTTTAGTTGTACTTACCTGGTTGTTGCCTTATTTCGTAGAATTATTTTCTTCAATGGAGCAATTGTTTGGAATATAAAGGAGAAAATATATGACCTTCTTTCAAATTATATGCGGTGTTTTTATCGGTGTGTTGTTGGCGATGAAATTAAAGAATATGGGAAGTCCTCTTTGGGTATATTTATCGCTTGCCCTAAGCATATTTGTTCTGTTTTATATTTTGAATCGTTTAAGCTTTGTTATGGATTTTTTAGATGACGTAATGGGACAAATTGGACTTGAGTCAGCCTATTTTGAAATTCTAATTAAAATTGTTGGAATTTCATATTTGTGTGAATTTGCAGCAAATATGTGTAAGGAATCGGGGTTTATTACTGTAGCCGGCCAGATTGAGATTGGTGGAAAGCTTACTATGCTAGTAATGAGTATGCCAATTTTGCTGGCAATTGTAGATACGATAGTTTCTGTTTTATAAGTCTATGTGGAAAGGAGATAGCATGAGTTTTGGAAAATTGTTTCAGAAGGTTATCTTTACAGCAGGGCTTATTTTTTTATGTGTCTGTATGTGTAATAGAATGGCCTATACTGCCGGGTATGAAACGGATGAAGCAGAACAGGAGAAAATACTGAATGATTATTATAATAATTTCTATGAAAATATTGAAATAGAAAGTCTAGAAGAGGAATTAGATGCGATTAACAAAAAGTATGGAAAAAATAGTGAGATATCATTTGAAGCTGTTTTTCAATTGTTGATGGAAGGAAAGGTGGAGGACGCAATAAAGGAAGCTGCTACGCAGCTTTATGGAACTGTACTAGAGGAAATGCAGCAAAAAAGTGATTTGCTTATTAAATTAGTATTGCTGGTCATTGTGGCGGCAATTTTTAATACATATTCCTCTGTATACAAATTTAGTTATGTGGGAGAACAGGGTTTTTTCGTGACATATCTTATGATTGCAATGCTACTCATTCAATCCTTTGCGATGGTTTATGAGGTGGCAGAGGAAACGGTATGCTATTTGAAGGAGCTTATGGAATGTATGCTACCTGCATTATATATTTCTTTATTGTTGTGCAGTGGCTTGACTACATCACATATGATTAATACCACTTTTTTATGGATGCTGTCACTAGTGGAAAGGTTTTTGCTTGGAATTATATTGCCGGGAATTCGTATATATTTTTTTATTGTAATATTAAATCAAATTAGTGCAGTTGACCGCTTTTCTAAGCTGGCAGGCTTGCTAAAGCAAGCTTTACAATTTTTATTAAAAGCGGTGGTTACAGGAATTGTGGGATTAAATGTAATGAAGGGAATTTTGATTCCTGTTTATGATAATGCAAAATATAATGCATTACAGAAAGGCTTAGCATTTGTGCCAGGCGGAAGCACGTTAACAGGTCTCAGCTCAATTTTGGTTGGAGCAGGTGTGTTGATAAAAAATAGTATTGGAGTAACGGTAGTGATTATATTGTTGTTGCTAGGGAGTGTTCCGCTACTTGAGATTTTGTGCTTCTATGTGGTATATAAAGTGATTTTGGCGTTAGTGCAACCGATTAGTGATACGAGAATTTTGGCTGGAATACAAGGTGCAGCGGATAGTACAGGAATTCTTTTACGTGCTACCACTACATCCATTGTATTGTCTGTTCTTTCTGTTGCAGTTGCAATTATGACAACAAACATAAAATTATATGCCGGCTAGGGGGATGAACATGGAATTAATTTTAGATTGGGTGAAAAATGGGTTGCTATTTCTTGTGTTAGCCTCCGTTATTCTAATGCTTAGCCCCAATAAATCCTATATGAAACATATTAGTCTTGTGGTAGGTCTTTTATTTATATTGGTTATGGTACATCCATTAATGGATTTTTTTGATTTGGATGAAAAGGCATATATATCTTATTTAGAAAATTTTCTATTGCTAGAGGGAACGGAAACAGAAATTTCAGACCGAAATATTGAAATGTATACAGAATCTGTGGGACTTCAATTGAAGGCTGCGTTAAGAGAAAATGGTTATTCTATGCAGGATGTATATGTTGAGTTAAATGAAGAGGGAATGGTGTTTGCTGTACATTTGGTTTTAGAGAATTCTGCTACTGGGTTGGATAGAGTGGATGATTATTTGCGAAGTTTATTTGGACAAGAAGTAGAAATATATTATGAGGCGGCATAAAAAGTGCAAATACATAAATATTTCTATTGAACTTGCAAATATCGGATAGAGTAAGGAGGGTGTAGAGTGGATAAGAAACTGCATAATGAGGAAAAAGACGAAAAAAAAGAGACAGTAGAACAAGATATAAAACCAGAAATGGATTGGCTGAATAGAGTGAAGAAAATATCAAGTGAGAAGAAAGAAAAAATGATGATTATTTTATTACTTGGTGTCTTTCTTTTGCTAGTTGCCAATCCTTTATCTTCGAATTCAGAGGAACAGAAGGAAGAAAATAAGGAAGATAACACTGTTGAGACGGATTACGTATCGGAAGAAAATGAAAAGAATAGCCAAAAAGATGAATATATTACGCAACTAGAGAATAAGCTAGAACAAACCATAGAAGGTATGGAGGGTGCAGGGAAGGTTATTGTAATGATTACTCTAAAGGATAGTGGGGAGAAAATTTTAGACAAGAATCAAGCATATGAGAGTAATACTGAAAAAAGCAAGGAGGAGGCACAGGAACGGGAACAATCCACTATGAAGAGTAATCCAGAGACTGTTTTGATTGAAGAAGATGGCAATACCAAACCAATCATTATACAGGAAATTTATCCGGATATCGAAGGTGTTGTTGTTGTATGTGAAGGTGGTGGTAATACAGAACTTTCTCTTCGGATAAAAGAGGCAGTGCAGGCATTATTTTCCGTAGAAGCCCATAAGATTGTAGTGTGTAAGCTACAGAAATGATTTCCATAGAAAGCGAGGATTATTATGAAAAGATTATTTAAAAAGAATCAAGTGATTATCACGGCGTTGGCGATTATGATTGCGGTTGCTGGTTACTTGAATTTTACAGATGATGGACAGATGTTAAATACATCTGTAGAAGATATGCAAAGTGAGGGGGCAAGTGGAAATTCAGATGATAATACTGTCAGTGCTGCAGTAGATGATTCGATAGAGGGAGAAGAACTTGCAAATGCAGAAATAGCAGAGGATGTAGACACTTCTGTAACTGTTAGCGATTCAGATAATACAGATGAAGTAGCATCCGCAGATGCTGTTGACACGGAAACGTTGGAGGAAGGAGTGGTAAGCGATGAAGAGGGAGAAGAATATGCGGAAGCAAGTTTAGATGAAAATGGTGATCCGATTGACTCTGAAACAGTCGGAGAAGCAGTGCTTACAAATGCATCTGTATCCCTTTCTCAGGCAAAATTAAATCGTGAACAGACCCGTTCTAAAGCAAAGGAGATGTTGTTGGAAATTATCAATAACGAAAATTTATCTGAGGAAGCAAAACAAGAAGCAGTGGATAAGATGATTGCCATGACAGAGCAGATGGAAAAGGAATCGGCAGCAGAGACTCAGCTTGCGGCAAAAGGATTTTCGGATGCTATTGTCAATATTTCAGAAGATAGTGTAGATGTTACATTATCAATCAATTCTTTAACCGATACACAGCGTACACAAATAGAAGATATTATTATGAGAAAGACAGGTTGTGAGTTGCAAGATATCGTGATAACAACAACTCAAAATTAAATGAAAATAGATTGCAAAAGATAGATGAAATTTGGTATACTATAATACATATGAAAAGAATTCAATCGCATAGCGATGAAGGAGGAATGAATATGACAACAGAAGTACAGGCTAATACTTATAATGTTAAGGAGTCAGGAGTTCTTGGAGATATTCAAATCGCAGATGAAGTCATAGCAATCATTGCAGGCTTAGCGGCTACGGAAGTAGATGGTGTTGCTAAGATGTATGGCAATATTACCAATGAATTGGTAAGCAAATTAGGGATGAAGAATTTGTCCAAGGGTGTTAAGGTATCGGTTTCCCCAGAGGATGTAAAGGTAGATTTATCACTAGAAGTAAAGTATGGATACAGTGTTATGGAAGTATCCAAGAAAGTACAAGAAAAGGTGAAGCAAGCAATTGAGACGATGACAGGGTTAGAGGTGTCTATGGTTCGTGTTCGTATTGCAGGCGTTGCCATTGAAAAAAGTGAGAAAGCTCCAAAAGTATAATATTGTATATCAGGCTGCTGTCTGTCCGTAAGGCTAGGTAGCAGCCTTCTTGACGTAGAGATTTCATTTTTAATGAACAAAATAGATTAAATGAGAGGATAAAGTAATGTTAAGAAGCCAAGTGAGAGAAGAAGTGTTTAAAATTATCTTTCGTGTTCCATTTATGAAGGAAGAGGAGATGGAAGAGCAAGTCTACTTGTGTTTAGAGGAATTAGAAGGGAAAAGTGAGGAAAACCTTAATTATATTAGAGAAAAGGTAAATGATATTATACACAATATTTCTGTAATTGATGGAAAGATTGAGGAATGTTGCGATGGTTGGAATCTGAATCGAATTGGTAAAGCGGAGATTGCGATTATGCGTATTGCTGTTTATGAGCTTCTGTATGATGAAGAGGTTCCGGATCGTGTTGCAATCAATGAAGCAGTAGAGCTTACAAAGTCTTATTGTGATGAAAGTGCAAAAGGATTTGTAAATGCGGTGTTGGGTAAAGTGGAAAAGAGCATAGGATAATAGGTATTATAATGAGTGTTGTATATTCTGTAAAAGATGTTAATAAATATATTAAGAATATGTTTACCAATGATTATTTTTTGCGTAACCTGCAGGTTCAAGGTGAGATTTCTAATGTGGTATATCATACATCAGGGCACATTTATTTCACCTTGAAGGAGGAGGACAATGCCATTAAGGGGGTTATGTTCAAATCAGCCCGAACGCAAGGTCTTGGTTTCCGCTTAGAAAATGGTCAAAAAGTTGTAGTTACGGGAAGTATTTCGATCTATGAGAGAGATGGGCAGTGCCAATTGTATGCCAAAGAAATTCTATTGGATGGTAGAGGCAATCTTTATGAGGCTTATGAGTTATTGAAGCAGAAGCTTTATGAGGAAGGCCTTTTTGAATTTGAATGTAAAAAAGAGATTCCGAAGTATCCGAAAAAAATTGGTGTTGTAACGGCAAAAACTGGAGCTGCTATTCAAGATATTATGAACATTGCAAAGAGAAGAAATCCTTATGTACAATTGTATCTGTACCCGGCACAGGTTCAAGGTGATGGTGCAGCTAAGACGATTGTAAAGGGTATTCAGGTTTTAGATACAATGGGAATGGATACCATAATTATTGGTCGTGGTGGCGGTTCGATTGAAGATTTATGGGCATTTAATGAGGAAATCGTGGCACGGGCAATCTTTGCAGCCAAGACCCCAATTATATCGGGTACAGGGCATGAAATAGATAATACAATTGCGGATTATGTGGCAGATCTTAGAGCCCCAACGCCAAGTGCAGCAGCAGAACTGGCAATTCCGGATGTGATGACTTCCTTGCGGCAGTTGGAGCAATATGAAAGACGCATTACCCAGTATGTTACCAATATGTTCAAGAGAAATTCACAGAAGCTACAAATGCTGTCAGTAAAGCTAGATAATCTATCGCCAAAGAATAGATTGCAGAATCAGACAATGTATCTAGATACATTACAGGACAGATTAGCAGCTTTGATGAACCAATCCCTACAGAAAAACAAGCATCAGTATGAAATACTATTGGCAAGACTGAATGGATTAAGTCCAACCGCTAAGCTAGTAGGTGGATATGGCTACATTGAAGGAGAGAATGGTAAGGCTGTGAAATCGGTTCAGGATATACACAAAGATAGTCATTTTTCAGTGACAATTTGGGATGGTACCATAGAGGGAATTGTAAAAGATGTGAAAAAGACGGAGGAGTAGACTACGATGGAGGAAAAAACATTTCAGTTAGAAGAGGCATTTGGGGAATTAGAAAAGATTATAGCAGAATTGGAATCTGATCAGGTTGCATTAAAGGATTCTATCGAGTTATATAGTAAAGGTGCAAAGTTGATTACACAGTGCAAAGAAGAATTAAGTGGAATTGAAAAAGAGATAATTATAATAGGTGAATCCTTATCAAATGAGGAATAAATAGGAGAAGAAATATGGATTTTTTACAGGAATTAAAGAATAGAGTAGAAAAGATAGAAGAAATTATTACTGCATATATGCCAAAGGAATGTACGCTTCAGCAAGCTGTCTCCGAGGTGATGAACTATACTATGTCGGCAGGTGGAAAACGCATTCGTCCAATGCTTATGCAGGAGAGTTATGAGCTCTTTCGAAAGAAGAATGAGTTCTGTGAAATGGATGTTCCTTTTATTGAGGGCAATCTAGTGGAACCATTTATGGCAGCTATCGAAATGATACACACCTATTCCTTGATTCATGATGATTTACCAGCACTTGATAACGATGATTATCGAAGAGGAAAAGAAACTGCCCATAAAAAGTATGGTGAGGATATGGCGATTTTAGCAGGCGATGCGTTGTTAAATTATGCTTTTGAAACAGCAGGACAAGCCTTTGATATGGTTGTGGAGACGGAAGGCTCTTTAGTTGGTGATTCATATTATCTGATGCAGGAGTTGAAGGTAAGAAAAAGAATCGAACGCGCAATGCAAGTGTTAGCTAAGAAGCCTGGTATTTATGGAATGATAGGTGGTCAGGTGGTTGATGTAAAATTGACTGGAGTCATCTTAGATGAAGAACAGTTAACCTACATTTATGAAAATAAAACGGGAGCCTTAATTGAGGCATCTATGATGATTGGTGCAATACTGGCAGGCGCAGATGAGGATGGAATTGAAAAGATACAGAAAGTAGCGTATAATATTGGGATGGCTTTTCAAATACAGGATGATATTTTGGACGAGATATCTACTTTTGAGGAATTAGGAAAAGCGATTCACAGCGATGAAAAAAATGGAAAGGTTACTTATGTAACACTTCACGGTATAGAGAATTCGAAAAAGGAAGTAGAACGTCTGTCCAAAGAGGCCAATACATTGTTAGCCTCTTTGGAGGGAGATTCAGAATTCTTACAGGAATTGGTGGAATATTTGATCGATCGAAAGAACTAATACACCCGATAAGGGAAAGAGGTAGGCAGTATGAGAATGTTAGACAAAATTACACAACCGAATGACATTAAGCAATTTGAAGAAGAGCAATGGGAACTTTTAGCAGACGAAATTCGAACATTTTTATTGCATCATGTATCAAAAACAGGAGGACATCTTGCGTCGAATCTAGGTTGTGTGGAGCTTACAATGGCATTACATTTGGTGCTAGACCTTCCAAAGGATAAGATAATATGGGATGTTGGGCATCAAAGCTATACACATAAAATCTTGACAGGCAGACAGGAAGGGTTTCAATCTTTGCGTCAATTGGATGGGATGAGTGGGTTTCCAAAGCGCATAGAGAGTGAAACGGATGTGTTTGAAACAGGACATAGTTCCACTTCCATTTCAGCAGCTATAGGTATGGCAAAGGCACATGAATTAAAAGGTGACAAAAGTACAATTGTTGCTGTAATTGGTGATGGTTCCTTCACGGGTGGTCTTGCCTATGAGGCGCTTAACAATCTTGCTAGATTGAAGAGTAGCTGTGTCATTATATTAAATGACAATGAAATGTCGATTGATGAGAATGTTGGTGGTATGTCCTCATATCTTACCAAGATAAGAGTAGGACAGGCTTATAATGAAATGAAATCCGGTGTGGAAAAAGGCCTTATGAATATTCCTGGAATTGGTGAAGGACTTGCCAAGGCAGTGAAACGTGGTAAGGATAGTATCAAGGGTTTGTTGGTTCCGGGAATGTTTTTTGAGGATTTGGGAATTACGTATATTGGTCCAATTGATGGACATGATATTAGTTTGCTGGTGGACACCTTTGATGCAGCTATTAAATTAAATCGTCCGGTGGTAATACATGTCAAGACGGTTAAGGGAAAAGGGTATCGTTACGCAGAACGTTATCCAAAGTATTTTCATGGCGTATCACCCTTCGATTTAAATACCGGAAAAGCTTTGAAACAAAAGACTAGAATGACGAATACAGATGTGTTTGGGAGAAAACTATTAGCGTTAGGTGAGGAATACCCTAATATGGTTGCGATTACAGCAGCTATGGCATCTGGTACTGGGTTAGAAAAATTTGCGAATGTCTATGGAAAACGTTTTTTTGACGTAGGTATTGCGGAACAGCATGCAGTTACCTTTGCAGCAGGACTTGCGAGTGAAGGTATGATACCGGTTGTGGCGGTATATTCCTCTTTCTTACAAAGAGCTTATGATCAGATTTTACATGATGTGTGTTTACAGAATTTACACGTAATATTTGCAATTGATCGTTCCGGTTTGGTAGGAGAGGATGGTGCAACGCATCAGGGGATTTTTGATACAGCGTATTTGAGTCAGATTCCGAATATGACAATTCTTGCACCAAAGAATCGCTATGAGCTTACAAAGTCAATGGAATTTGCAATGAAATACAATGGTCCGATTGCAATTAAGTATAGCCGTGGAGATGCTTTTTATGGTTTGAAGGAACAATTAGAACCGATCGAATATGGAAAGAGTGAAATTCTATTTGAGGGGAAAGACGTGGCTTTGATTGGTGTAGGAAATATGGTTGAAGTTGCCAATGAAGCGTATGAGATATTAAAGGATAAAGGAATTGATATTACCTTTGTCAATGCAAGATTTATTAAACCATTGGATGAAGCATTATTATTAGATATAGCAAAGAAACATTGTGTGGTGATAACCTTAGAGGAGCATGTTTTCCAAAGTGGTTACGGACAGGCTGTATCTGCATTTTATATGAATAGCGGAGTGAAGGATGTTGAAGTAATTAACTTTGCAATTGATGATATTTTTGTGGAGCATGGAAGTGTATCGGCACTTCGTGAAAAACTTGGGATTGATGCTATGAGTGTTGTAAAAGCGATTGAGGAAAGAATCGGATAAGATACACAAGCTATTTGATATAAGTTACCGGGATAATCAGTTACAATAAAAAACAGATTTGAAATGAGGACATTATGAAAGAACGATTAGATGTCATGTTAGTGAATAGAGGACTTGCAACTTCCAGAGAAAAGGCAAAAGCGATAATTATGTCTGGAATTGTTTTTGTGGATGGAGAAAGGGAAGACAAAGCAGGTTCAACCTTTGATGAAAAGGTGAATATTGAGGTAAAGGGTGCGACTTTGAAATATGTGAGCCGTGGTGGATTGAAGCTTGAAAAGGCGATGAGTCACTTTGATATTGAACTTGAAGGGAAGGTGTGTATGGATGTTGGCTCTTCGACCGGAGGCTTTACAGATTGTATGCTACAAAATGGTGCAATAAAGGTATATGCTGTGGATGTTGGTCATGGTCAGCTAGATTGGAAGCTTCGCAACGATGACCGTGTAGTATGTATGGAAAAGACTAATATTCGCTATGTGACTCCAGAGCATATTGAAGAACCACCTTCGTTTGTGTCGATTGATGTGTCTTTTATTTCGTTAACGAAGGTACTTGGACCAGTGAAGGAGTTAATGACAGCGGATGGTGAAATGGTATGTCTGATTAAACCACAGTTTGAGGCTGGTCGTGAAAAGGTAGGGAAAAAAGGTGTTGTTCGCGACCGAAAAGTACATGAAGAGGTGATTCATATGGTGATGGATTATGCAACCTCTATTGGTTTTGTGTTGTGTAATCTGGAGTTTTCGCCTATAAAAGGACCGGAAGGAAATATTGAGTATTTGCTTCATTTAAGCAAGAGTGGGGACAAGCAGACCGGTGACATAGACGTGGAGGCAATAGTGGATGCGTCTCATGGAACGTTGGATAAAT
>CAYTOQ010000072.1:0-13622 GCA_964439445.1 uncultured Clostridium sp.
CTCTGCCAGTTTATAGAAATTCACAATATTTTCGTAAACAACCAGACAAAACATCATACCGTTTCACACTACACATACAGCCTTCAAAAAAATTGCACAAAAACAGAAGAACACACCAAGGTGTACTCGGTGTGTTCTTCTTACCTTTATAAACGAATATCAATATTCTGACCTACCATCGGATTAACAGAACGCTCAAGCATCTTTGTAATCACATCCCCATTGGATTGGTCAGCATCTAAAGCTTTATTCAACATCATCATCCCTACAGCCGATTTTGTATTCGAATTCGCCAACACCGTAGCAGACATTCCCATTCCATTAATCTCCATGATATCTCTCCTTGTTATCATCATAAGTCTTTATTTATTATAGACCAACATCCCTTTTTTTGCAAGTCAAACCGTATAAATTTTACATCTATTTTTCAACTACTTTGTTTCAGAATATTTCGCATTATAACTCGCTACCACCTCGCTACAGAAAGCATCCATATCATCAAATACTTTATTGTTATCTTTTTCATTATGTATCTCGTGACGCATATTTTCGTATCGAATTTCTCGTACATTTTGATAACCTAGTTCCAACATTCTGTCAATCGCCTGCTTCCATTTTTCCTCACTCATATAAACAGGATCTTCCATACCAGACATAAAAAGAATCGGCAAATTCTCCTGTTTCATCTGATAACCAATCGCACGATATGTAATATATTCTAAATTCAATAGCGTTTCAAATCCGTTCAAAGTATAAGTGAAAGAACACAACTTGTCCTTTCCAAACTCCTCTCCTACCGATTCTTCGGCTGCCAACCACGCATACGCCCTCCTCTCATGAAGAAAACGTCGTTCAAACCCAACAAGCACCATCTTTTGCACAAATCGGGAACGATATTTCGCTCCAAAGCATTTCTTAAGCAGCTTCAGAAGCCACAGTGCAACCGGCACCAATTCGTTATAGGACGGCGAGCCTGATAAAATCAAGCCATCAATTTCTTCATCATGATTACGCAAATACGCACGAGCAGCCAACGAACCCATACTATGTCCATACAACACTAACGGCAACCCTGGATATTGCTCCTTTATCTGCTTAGAAATCTTATGGATATCCCCTACAAATCCAACTTCCATAGAATCATAGCAATAGCCTATGTCACTTTTTTCTTTCAAGCTGACACCATGCCCTCTATGATCATGCATCAAAACGATATATCCCCGATTTGCCAGATTCTGCATAAATGGTATATATCGCTGCTTGTGCTCGCACATTCCATGCACCATCTGTACAATTCCAACTGGATTTTCAGGCACCATACAAATGCCATAAATCGGCACCCCATCAAACTTAGACTTAAACGAAAAATTTCTAATACGAACCGCCATTCTTCTCTCCTTTTACCGTATTGAAACAATCACATCAGATTAACCACAAATCCTGTGCTAATCCGTTTAGACAATTCCTGCATTGCTTCCTCCATTTCAGACACATTGAATTCCTTTAGTACTCCGATATATCCACTAATTATAAAGGAAACATACAAATGGTGATGAAAATATGCACTTGAATCTTTCTCCATCCCCGCATTTACAAAACTATTCATAATTGTATCGATGGCTGCGGTGGTCAATTCCTGTGCCATAACACTCATTCCAGGACATTGCATCAGCATACCAATATCGTTTACATCCTTGAAATATTTATCTGCAACTCGTTTCCATATTTCGGGTGCTTTTTCTATAATCACATCATAAGAGTATTCATTTATAATCGCACAGACATCTTTTATAAACCCTTTCTGTATAGAACTTGCCAAGTCATAAATATCATGATAATGCAAATAAAATGTACTTTTATTAATATCTGCCTTCGCACACAATTCCTTAATTGTAATTTCATTCAATTTCTTCTCCTTTATCAACTCACAAAATACATCGTTGATTGCTTTTTTTGTCTTACGTACTCTTCTATCCTCTGCCATCTAATTTTCCTCCTCCAAAGTAAATTAGGACTTATACCTCTTCACCATTCTTATAGCCTTTATTTCTATCATCATAGCAAAATAATAGACTCCTGTCTAGTAATAGTTTGACAGAAGTCTATTATCTGAAATTGATATACATATGTATCGCATCACTTTTTGCCAGAATTTTTCTTGCGCAGATTACTATATACTTTCCCCTCTTCCAAGGGATATCCACGATATTGCGCCAACTCACTAACCGTAACCAACTGGTACCCTTCGCGACGCAATTTCGGAATCAGTGTCATGCTTGCCTTCTTGGTCGCTTCATGAATATCATGCATCAAAATGATATCTCCATCCTGCACGTTATCCATCACAATCCTGATAATACGATCACTATCCCGATGCTCCCAATCTCTCGTATCCACAGACCACATAATAATTGGTTTTCCAACTGCTTTTTGTACCATTGCATTATAACTGCCACCAGGCGGACGCATAGTAACAGCCTTTTCTCCAATTACTTTCTTAATCTTTTTATCCGTGGACTCAATTTCCTTTCGCACGTCATCCTCCGACAATTTAGTTAATTTCGGATGGTTATAGGTATGATTTCCAATTTCACATCCAATTTTGTCCGCAGCCTTCATAGCATCCTTGTAAGAATTAATATTGCGACCAATCACATAAAAGGTTGCTTTTGCCTGATTCTCCTTTAGACATTTCACAATATCCTTTGTGTATTTTCCTGGTCCGTCATCATATGTGAGGGCAACCATTTTTTTATTCGGATCAATTGAAACCGCTTTTATTTTATAGGGGGCACTCGTCTCTCCCTTAATCACAGCATCGTCTGTTTTCTCAACCGCTACTACCTTATAGACATAAGTATTGTCTTTGTTAACGTTACAATCTACATAATAAAGCTTTTTCGTTTCCTGAACCAGCTCATACTTATTATCCGAATTCTTTTTATACACATAATACAAATCGGCACCTTTTATTTTTTTCCAAGTCAGCTTAATTTTATCCTCGTTAAAGGAACCTATCACAACAGGTGCAGCCATCTTTAAATGAGCACTTACCACATCACTTCGGATACTCTTCCAAGCTGTATATCTCTTATGATTTGCCACCACAGTATAGTAATATGTACAACCTTTTTTTACATCATAATCTGTATAGCTATTCTGCTTTGAAGTACCAAGCTTTTCAAAACTTTTCCCCTTATCCTCACTTCGATACACTGTGTAATTATGTGCTTTCTTTACCTTGCTCCAAGTAATCTGAATCCTGTTTTTCTTCACTACCTTCGCAGTTACATTGGTAGGGGCTGCCAAAACAACCTTCGCACATACTGGTGAACTCTCTCGTTTCTCCTCTTCACTGATTCTTTGAACTAATTTGTAGAAATAGGTTTCTCCCATCTTCACATCTATGTCATAGCATTTGATACTGCCGGTCTGCCCCGGCAATGTTGCTAGCATTTGATAACTAGTTCCACCATCTGTACTTTTATATACTTCAAAAAGAGTCTCTTGGTTATCCGATTCCCACTGCAACAGCACCTGTTGATAGCCCTCAATTTCTGCTTTTAATTGAAGCGCACCCTCTGCCTGTGCCACAAACTCTATACTACATACCAATGCAACAACAAACATAAGATTGATTAAATAGTTCCCTATATATGTTACAAATGTCTTCTTTTGTGCCAAAATACTCCCCTTTCCACATAATTAATCCTTATGTGAGTATTCTTCCTAATTTTCCTTTTTTCCCCGCAACATAAATACACCCAACGGAATGCATATTACTGCAATCACAGTCATTCCCACCATAAGTGGTATAGTCATTGCCTCATCATTCAAAAAAGCGATTTCCGCACCATAATACAGCATTATCACTGCCAACGCATTATTCAGAAAATGCACCAGGGAGGAATGGAATATGCTTCCTGTTTTATGGACAATATATGCCAAAGCCGCACCTAAAATGGCCGTTGGTAAAATTTTAATCATACTCATATGACTCACTCCAAACAACAGCGATACAATCACTATTGCCTTCGGCAAGCTCATACGGTTTTTAAATGCCGTCAGCATATAACCACGATACATAAGCTCCTCACAGACAGCCGGCAACAACGCCATAAGCAGCAAACCTAAAACAAAAGGTACACCATCCAGCAATGCCATATATTGCTCATTTAAACCCTCGCTATCACTCGGAAATGCTGCACTCAACAACGAGCTTGTCACGAGGTTCAAGGAAATTCCTCCCACTCCTAACAAAATCGCTCCTACAAAATTCTTTCCCATAGAAAGCTTCAAGGCAAAGGTCCTCTTCATATCCGCCTTGATATAAATCGCTGCTAAAACCGGCAACACTCCAATAAATGCCTGCTGTACAACCAAACCCACAGAAAGCGATGCAGACGTAGACACAATTCCACCGACATATACCATTAACAACAACGCTACTACCATAATCAACAAGCTTTCTTGTACACTTGGCAGACTACCCTTTTTGATGTTTGAGCGCTTTTCAAACAATTGAATTCCACTTAATGACTCTCCAAACAGAATGGATTCACTATTATAGATTTTGCTAAGCACCCAAACGGATATAAATGCGTAAATGATATTACTAAGTAATACTAACACAATCAATGTAAAATCATATTTGAACACAAGTAGATTTTTAATTAACAAACATATATTCACAACCGGAACCAAAGCGGTCGTAGCATTTAACTCAATCGTTGGAATAATACCAACATAACCAGTTAACATTACCACTAAGGATATCGGCGTCACATAATTGTTCGCCTCCTTAAAGCTTTTCGCAAAGGCACAAACAATCATCGTAATGGCACTGATAAACAAGGAAAATGCCACCACACATACCACCGTAATCAAAATGGCCGGAATAAAGGTTACAAGTTCCATTTCGTTGGCACCATCTGAAAGTGATGTCATGGTGGAATACAGATAAACTACTACAATTCCCATAGACAATACATTCATCATAACTGATACAACTGCAATAGTTGCAACGGATAAAAATTTACTTGCAATCAGCTCCATATTACCAACCGGGAGAGTTAAAAGTGTTTCTAACGTTCCTCTTTCCTTCTCACCTGCAGTGGCATCAATAGCAGGATAAATGCATCCCATCACAATACTTGTGATTAGTAAAAACGGAATAATTCCACCTAACATGCTACCTACCGAGCTTTCATTGCTAGACTGGTCATCCATAGTCGCCACAATCGGATACAAAACCTTATCTACATCCATTCCTTCTGCTCTCGCATTGTCCTCTGCCACTTTCGTCGAAAGACTTTCAATCTCCTCCTCTAACATACCTGCAGCAGTATTGGAATTCGTCGTTGCATACATATAATGAATCTCATAAGACACCTGACTTTCCGTCTCTTCTACCGTTATGTATGCATCAATCTCCTCATTTTTCAAATCTTCCTTTGGATTACTTGATTTCTTTTCCTCTAATATATATTCCAATTCATCCTCATCACCGGCAATCCAATCATTTAATGCCTGCTTGTGTTCCTCGGACACATTGTCATATGCAATATAGTATGTACTCGCCTCCTGTTCATCCATTACCATTGTCATAACCTGCATAATCACCAAAAACAATAATGGATATAACAGCACAGGCAATACCACCATAGTTAGAATTGTCTTCTTATCACGAATAACATCCAAAATCTCTTTCTTGTAGAGAGTGCCTAATTGCTTATAATTCATCTTTTGCACCTCCCTCTATGTATACAAAGAATGCATCTCTTAGATTGGTTGTACCGGTCTCTTCCTTCAGCTCCTGCGGAGTACCCGATGCAATAATACTTCCCTTATCAATCATCACAATACGGTCACACATAAATTCCGCTTCTTCCATATAGTGTGTCGAATACAGCACGCTTTTCCCGCGTTCTCTCTCCTGCTTCATAAAGTCTATAATCGCCTTTGAGCTAATGATATCTAAACCCAATGTCGGCTCATCAAAAATATATATGCTCGGACTATGAAGCAAGCATCTTGCAATAGACGTCCTTTGCTTCTGCCCGGTGGAAAGCTTTTCAATCCGGTTATCGATAAAACCTTCCATATTCAGCAAATCGCTAATCATCTGTATCTTCTCTTCTATTTCCTGCTTAGAAAAGCCATAGAGTTCTCCAAAAATACCAAGCAATTCACGAACCGTAAATCTACCGTAGAGCTTAGTATTCTCTGACAAGTACCCGATTCGCATCTTAAGCTCTTCCTTCTTAGTTATCTGTTCTCCATTTTGATCCGTAATAAGAACATCCCCCTCCGTAGGCTCCATCAAACATCCCAGCATACGAAGAAGCGTAGTCTTTCCTGCTCCATTTGGACCAAGAATTCCTAAGATTTCCCCTTCTTTTGCCTGAAAGCTTATATGATTCACTGCAAAAAATTCTTCCTTCTTTCCCTTTTTCAAGGTCCGGACAAATTGCTTCGTTAACCCTCTTGCTTCTATCACAACAATTCCTCCTTTTTGATAACTTTCCTTGTCACAAACGTATAAATACACATTCCCCTTACAAATTCCCAATTGCGATGACTATACAAAACACACATCCAAGAACTAAAGGAACATTCAGTGGTTTTGTCATCCCCACTTCTTCTTTATCACCACGAATATATTCCCAGGTCAGATTACGTCCGTTCAATTTCGCAATTAGACGCAATAAAAGAACCGTCACAACAAGCCCCACAATCGCCATCGGAGTTATCGTAACAAGACTTGCTAACACCTCTTGCTTCGACACAGTTTGTGTCATCATTTCACCCAAATCCACATTGGCATATTCTTCATTGAATTTTCCCAAATACTCATATAATATTGGCAAAACATATACATAGAGCGTATTCACTGCATTAAACAGCATATGCAATAGCATAGTGGAGACCAAAGAACCCGTAGCCTCTAACACCAACGCAAACAACACACCTAAATAAACCGCATATAGCATCTGGTTAAAATTCATATGCATAACTCCAAAAGTAACTGCGCTGATCACAATGGCCGTCAGTACAGAACGCTTTCTAAACGCACTATATATAATACCACGAAATATAGTTTCTTCCACAAATCCAGGCAAACATCCTATCACTAAGACACCTATTCCAATGGGAACTGCCTGGGTCACTTCATAAACAGCACTACTAATTTCATTTTTGGCAAACAACTGGCTTACCAAATTAAGCCAGCTAGACATTGGCGAAGCTGCTACCAGCAGCACCAACGACAGAAAAAAAGTAGACACCTTATATTTTCTCACCATAAAATCTTTTACCAACGACTGTTTTGTAAATACAACATAAATGAGCGCGCAAAGCAAAAGATAACCTTGTGTAATTAAAATGGAGAGTAACATTTTGTAATCTCCCGGTATTTTATCCTCAACTAATACCACCAAAAAGGAAAGAGGAATTTCAAGCACCATTAGCAAAAAGAAAAACAATCCTGCCACTTTCATAGCAGAATTGGTCTCCTTCGCTTTAAGATGCTGCTCGTTGTTCACATTCTCAAAGTCCATATTGTTTTCTCCTATTTTTTCAAAGCTATTGCTTCCATCTCGATTAAAACATCCTTTGGAAGTCTCGCCACCTCCACACAGGAACGCGCAGGAAAATCACCGGTAAAGTAGGTTGCATAGATTTCATTTAATGCTGCAAAGTCATTCATATCCTTAATAAATACGGTTGTCTTTACCACGTCCTCACAAGAAGAACCAGCAGCCTCTAACAAGCCTTTCATACTTTCAAACACGCGAGTTGCCTGTACCTTAATATCACCCTCTACCACTTCACCAGTTGACGGATCAATCGGAACCACCCCTGAGGTGTATACCATTCCATTTACTTCAATTGCTTGTGAATATGGTCCGATTGCCTGCGGAGCCTTATCGGTCTTAATTACATTCTTCATACTTTTATCCTCCTAAATTACATACTTATATACAATAGAGCCTTTTCGAAAAACATTGGTTTTCGTCTCTATACAACTCTCACGGTCTTATTGGTCAATAATAACAATGGACTTCTCACGAATCTCGATACGGCCAGCTTTCAACAATCTTCCAACAGCACGCTTAAATGCATTCTTACTCAAACCCATCTCTCGCTCAATCACCGCCGGAGAAGCTTTATCTGTAAACGGCAACACTCCATCAAATGCAAGAATCGCCTGATATACCATTTCACTATCTTCTTCCATCTGCACATAAGAAAGCTTTTGCATAGAAAGATTCATCTTCCCATCCTCACGCACCTCAGAAACACGAAGAGACACCATATCTCCGACACGCAATTTCTGATGTAATTCTTGCTTCGGAATCAAACCCTGATATCGGTTATCCACTGCAACAAAAGCTCCAAATTTTTCACTGAGCTGATACACATAGCCCTCTACCGTATCGCCTTTACTATATGGTGTATTCGTAGATAAGTGTTCGTACAATCTCATACTAACACATGGACGATTACTTTTATCCATATACATATACACCAGATATTCCTGACCTTCTCTGACCTTTCCAACCATTTCCTTAAACGGAAGCAAGATATCCTTTTCTAAGCCCCAGTTCATGAAAGCTCCGATACCTCCCACACTCTCTACCTTAAGCTTGGCGATTTCACCTAATGTGATAAGCGGTTCATTTACTGTGGCAATCGGTCTGTCCGATGAGTCCAAATATACAAACACACGAATTTCTCCGCCTGCCTTCAAGCCTTCCGGAACCTGCTTTCTTGGAAGTAGAATCGCTTCACCATCTCCTTGTTCTTCCGCTAAGTACACACCAAAATCTTTACTGCGTACAACTTTTAATGTCTGCCATTTTCCAATCTCAATCATACTATCTCCTGTTCTACCGTAACGCAACATACGCCCATATATACAACAATATTATAAACAAATAAAGAGTTTGCTTACAAACGCTTCAAAATTTCCTATAACATAAAATACACTAGATTCTTGCACTCTGTCAACTAACTTCAAGAATCACATATGGTTTTCCCTCTTCATCTGCGAACACCAATTGCCAGAGCTCCTCTTTCTGATAGACAACTGGATATAACACATCTCCTAAGGTCGCTGCTTTCCGATAATCCACGCGCATACTCTTCCAAACTCTGTCTGTTGGCAAATAATCCATAGCTTCCCTTACATAACGACCATTATTCACGTGGTCATTGGAATCCAAAAAGGTGTATTTGACCTTAATTGGTTCCATTTCAGCTTCTTTTACTTTATATTCATCCTCCAAAACATTAATCTTTCGAGGTGCATATTCCATATCCAAGGCATCGCCTAAAATATATCCCTTAATATCCTCATCTGTCGGTTTTGCCGGACGCATTTTCTTTAAATCCATAAAGATCCATATCGAATTCACCTTCGCAATCGTATTTCCCTCACTATCGATTACATCAAAATTACGATACCCATACATACCTTTAAAATTATGTGGCCACGTACGAACAATTATCTCTTCCATAAATTCCGGATAACGTTCCACTTCAATCTGCCAGCTAGACAAAAACCAGGCTGTTTGGCTTACCTTGGTATCCGACACACCCTTGCCGATGGTTTCGGATTGCTTTAATACACAATCCTGAAAAAATTGCGCAAGCTCTGCCATATCCACCCTTAAATCTCTACGAACTTGCGAATAGGTTATTTCTCTTTTCATTTCAAACATAATTGACACCTCTTTTTCATTCAAAGCAATAATATAATAATTTAGAAATTTTTTCAAAATAACTCTTGATTTTTATTTTTAAATGTGTATAATAGTGTCTTGTGAGCGAAACAAGCGCTTAATGGGGTATCGCCAAATGGTAAGGCAACGGACTCTGACTCCGTCATTTCAAGGTTCGAATCCTTGTACCCCAGTCTTAAGAGCAATCGATAAGTCGATTGCTCTTTTTTTAGTCCCCGCTCTCTTGCGATGTGCCTAATAGCACTCTCGCCTCTTCTTTTAATTTTTCTGACAGCCATTTTGGTTTTATCACCTGAACCTCTGGACCAAACCCACGAATCCAGCGAATCACATCCGGCGCAATAGCCGTATTTTGATAAAAATACAAGCCTTCCTTTGTCTCTTTTATCTGTTTTGCACGAAACGCTTCATATTCCTTCACATAACGAATGCTTTCGCCCATAAACAATAATTCCATCTCTTCCGTTTCTTTCCCTGACAGTTTCAAAAAGGCTTCTCGCGTACTGTCCTTCACCTCTTCAAAATGTTGGTCTAGCACATTCACCTTCTGAATTCTTGCCAAACGGAAGTTACGAACCTCACCCCTCAACTCGCAAAAAGCTTCCACATTCAAATAGGAATCCAACAATAACATTTTATAAGGATGTATCACTCGCTTTGTCGATTCATTACTGCTAAAGCTATAATATTCTATCTCCACCTTGCTCTTATCATCCACCGCTTTTTGTATTGCTTTTTCAATTTTTACATCTACCACATCTGATTTTGCACTTAAGGCACCAACCTGCTTAAAGTGCCCACACATTTCCTCAAACTGTAATTTATTCAGTACAGCAGAGCCCTCTACAATTTTATCCACAAAGGAAATTGCCTGCTTTCCCATTTCTAAATGCTCATATTCCCGCAAAATTTCTTTTGCAAAAGCAAAGGAAACCAAATCACCAATGGTTAAATCCACATTCTTTAAGGTATACTTATCGGCAAAGAAATAATTCTTGCCTCCGCGTTCCTCTTCACCAATGGCATACTCCACCGACAATTCATCGATATCCCTTCCAATGGTTCTTTTTGTGACTACAATATCCCACTTTTCCAAGCGTTCCCTTATCTCCTCCAAAGTATATCCCCTTGGATTTTCCGATAACAACGACAAAATATAAATCTGTCTCTGTGCCACAGACACATCCTTTTTATTATACTCCTTCTCCACGTTTTTACCTCCTACTTCTTTATCTCAAGCAAATCATTCTCTATTTTCATCCGAAGCACTCTGCGCACCGAATCGTCTATCTGTGCTTCCGTTAGCTCACCTTTTTCTACCGCTGTTTTCGCGCCATTCATAGATGCAGCAAAATTCGCCGAAAACACCATGTCATTTCCTGCTAAAAACGCATCCGCTGTGGCCTCCGCAATCGTCCTACTTTTCAAAATCGCCTGCATATTCAAATCATCCGCAATAATAACACCTTGAAAACCCATATCCTTTCGCAACAAATCATGTACCTTCTGCGAAAGAGATGCAGGATTGTCAGCATCCACCTTTGTCATAATAATATGAGAAACCATAATCATATCCACGCCCGCCTCAATGCCTGCCTGAAATGGCAGTAAATCGCGGTCAACATATTCTTCCAAGCTACGATTATCTTTGGCAAGACCATCATGGGTATTCACATTGTTTCCATAACCCGGAAAATGTTTCATACACCCTATTATCTCCTCCTGTTCCATAACCTCTAACACTGTCTCAACATATTCTGAAACCTCTTTTGCCGATCCGCTTGCGGAACGATTATACATATAGCTATTTTTAGCATCCACCACATCCGCAACAGGCGCAAAATTCATATTAACTCCTGTTGCCTTCAGATATTGCATTTTTGTTTTTGTGTCTTCCTGTACAGCCTCTAATCCCTTGACATATAATTCTCTTGCTCCTAAAAAATCCGGCATATCTTTTTCCGCCAAAGTCTTCAATCTACTAACTTCTCCGCCTTCTTCATCTACCCCCACAAACAGTGGGATTTTCATATAAGACTGCAAGGTTTCCACTCTAGTTTTGACCATCTCTATTGTCTTGCCCTTAAAATCCACCTCAAAGAAAATAATTCCTCCCGGTTGATATTTCATAAGATTTGAGGCAGTAATATCATTTTCATTGGTTAATATCATCATTTGTGCTAATTTCTGCTCTAAGGTCATTTCTGCCATCCATGCATCAATTTGCTCTGCCATCTGTTCCTCATATTTCAACTGCTCTTGAACCACAGCCAAAGTCTTTGAAGCAATTGTCTCAACTGATTTTTCCTGTATAAGTGTGACCTTTTTCCATGTAGGATTCGCAACAATCGAATTCACTCCAACCGGATAACCACGTAGTACCCCCATCACACCAATATATATAACACCAATTAAAAGGAATATCATCAACGCACTCAATAAAATATATCCAATCCGTTTCATTGTGTCCTCCACATTATGTTATCGTTTCCAAAGCTGCATCCGTTGTCTAAAACCTGCATTTTTCCAAATCGCTTTTCGTATCTGTTTCAAAGTTTCCCTCAACTCCAAAAGTGCTGCTTCCTCTGGTTCCGACTCACTAAAACTCAACTGCTCCAGCAAACGACCGACAACCAATTCATCTATCTGTACAAAGTAATGCGCCTTCATATATTCTAGTTGCTCTTTATGACTTCGACAAGCATTAAATTCCACATCACATACACGTATCATATTGCACAAATCTGCATAATATGCAATCAAAACTACAGAAATCGAACCGAAATGACAATGATAAAAACGTACTCCTTTTCTCACCATCCAGATTACCATTCTAAAGAAAATTACAACAAAAACACCAGCCATAACAACATATGCTAACCAAGTATACTTCGAAAGATTCAATTCTCCCAAAACGTTATTTGTTGTTATATCAATTTCCGACATTTCATCCCCCATCAAAGAAGAAAAAGCATCCCAGAAATTATCTTCGTCTACTATTTCATTGCTACCAGGTGTCACTTCCACAACCTTCCATCCATACCCATCAATGTATATTTCCACCCAAGCATGCGCCATTGCATCTGTCACTTCTACATCCAACACCGTTGATTTACCTAGATAAGAATATCCTTGATAATAATCCTCGTACTTTTTTGTAATATTTTCTTCCGATGCCAATGCAGTTTCCAATCCAAACGCATAACCTTCCACGTATCGGGCCGGAATTCCCATCTCCCGGAATATTAAGGTGGCGGCTGACGCAAAATGCGCGCAATACCCCTTGCGGTTTGTCGTCAAAAAGTAATTTATAAAATCCTCTCTTTTCGGGGTGGCTCCCGGGCGCAATGTATACGGAATATTTTCCTCAAAAAAATCACTTACAGCAACCGCTATTTCGTTTTGAGTCATATTAGCATTTAAACCAATCTCTTCACAGGTTGCCTGTATCACTTCCTTATTTTTTTCCGGAACTTCTAAATAAACAGAATCCACCTCTGATACATCCGTATTCCGTGGCAATACATCGCCAATTTCTTCCTCCCACACAATCTTAGGATAGTAACCATAACTCACTTCCTCCTGCATATTAATTCCCAAAGCAGAACGCATCAAGCCATAATTACTATAGGTTGCATACTCTTCAAACAGTGTATAATATGGATAATATAAATAGGATGTATCCGCACCTACATTCTTGATATCCATTCGACCAATTGCACTATATTCTTCCCCATGAATTCTCGCATCAAAAAGTGCTGTCGCCTCACTCTTTAGTGTCTCATCCTCAAAAATTTCCATACTGGTGTGATGTTCATTCAACCCTTCTTCCGTATAAATGTCGATCCACTGATTCTCACCATATCTTCCGCCTGT
>CAYTOQ010000073.1:0-13396 GCA_964439445.1 uncultured Clostridium sp.
AGGTTTTGTTCCTGGCGACAGCTAATGACGTGTCGTCTATTCCAGAGCCGCTTCGTGACCGAATGGAGATTATAGAGGTTAATAGCTATACAGAAAATGAAAAATTCCATATTGCAAAATTGTATTTGGTGCCTAAGCAATTAAAGAAAAATGGTCTTCTTGCAAGACAGTTTAAAATAACGGATGATGGAATTTATAAACTGATACACAATTACACCAGAGAAGCAGGCGTGCGTAAGTTAGAGCAACTGATTTCTCGATTGATGCAAAAGGCAGCCAGAGGTATTTTGACAGAGGAGTACAAATCATTACGTGTTACTCCAAAGAAGATAACAGAGCTGTTAGGGGTTGAAAAATATACATTAGACAATGAGAATTATAAGGATAAGGTTGGTGTGGTGACTGGTTTAGCCTGGACTCGTGTCGGTGGTGATACCCTTAAGGTTGAGGTGAATCTGTTAGATGGTAAGGGTGGTTTGACTCTGACCGGTAACTTAGGTGATGTGATGAAGGAATCTGCACAGATAGCCCTTTCTTATGTTCGTACTTTGCCAGATGTGAAAAAGCTTCCGGAAGAATATTTTGAAAAGCATGTTGTCCATGTGCATGTTCCGGAAGGAGCAACTCCAAAGGATGGTCCTTCTGCGGGTATTACAATGGCGTTGGCGATGTATTCGGTATTGATGAATCGGCCTGTAAATGGTAGACTTGCTATGACAGGTGAGATTACCCTGAAGGGAAATGTGTTACCAATTGGTGGATTAAAAGAGAAGCTTTTGGCTGCAAAAAATGCAGGGATGACCAAGGTGTTCGTGCCGAATGATAATAAAAAGAACATAGCAGAGTTGGAGAGTGAGATTACAGACGGATTGGAGATTATCTATGTTTCTTCTATGGAAGAAGTGATTTCTCAAGGAATTGTAAAACGCTCATTTGCGCTGAAAGGTTAAGGTGATGATATGGTTATAAAAAGTGCTGAATTGGAAACAGTATGTGGAGTTACAAGCAAATTACCCAATAATCAAGAATTAGAGATTGCATTTGCAGGCAAATCGAATGTAGGAAAATCTTCTTTAATAAATGGATTGTTAAACCGCAAGGCGTTAGCAAGAACCTCTTCACAACCCGGGAAGACACAGACTATTAACTTTTATAAAATAAATGATACATTCTATTTTGTAGATTTACCAGGTTATGGATATGCAAAGGTATCTGCCTCTGAGCGTGAGAAGTGGGGAAAGATGATTGAACGATATTTGAACACATCAGAGAAATTGGTATTAGTGTTTCTTTTGATTGACATTCGCCATGAGCCTTCTGCTAATGACAAGATGATGTATGATTGGATATTACAAAGTGGTTTTACCCCTGTCATTATTGCAACGAAATTGGATAAGATTAAACGTTCTCAGCTACAAAAAAATCTAAAAATTATACGTACAAAATTAGACATGGGAAAGGAAGACAAGATTTTTCCGTTTTCCGCACAGTCGAAGCAGGGTAGAGATGAAATATGGAGCTATATTGAGGGGTTATTGTGTGAGAGGGAATAAATGAGAATATAGAATGATTAAGAAAAGGAACGAATCCTTGTATATGAAGATTCGTTCCTTTTGTATGTCTCATACTATGTGCTATGGAGAGAGGAAGTATTAGTATTCTTGCCATACTTGCGTGATGAGATATTGATAAATTTCTTCACTTTTTTCTCGCCATGAATCACAAATGTGAATTGCTTGCTCTTGAGATGGGACCGTTAATTTGATTTCTAGTAAAGTATGGTTGCGTTCCTTGATACTACATTGAGCAATATACTCGTTATTGGAAGGGTAGTAGTCAGAGGAGATAGCGGATTCATTGCGCAATTCAATTTTTTGTTCTTTTAGATAATTTAAAATATCCATTTTAATAGCATCAGAAATTTTGAATTCAAACAACTCAACGGCTTCCTTTCCTTGTTCCGTTATTTCGAAAAGAGAATGATTTCTTTCTGTAGTTGGTTTGATGAAATCCTGTTCTATTAATTCGTTTTGAGCAATCTGTAGGTTGAAATAGTTCGTGTAGCCCTTATCTAATATGAATTGCGATATCTGCGATCCTGTTAATGGGAAGTCTACACGATCCAACATATATAAAATCATTAATTTGTATAGAACTAATCCGTCATTTGTCATAGCCTGCTCCCTTCTGATTAAGATTATTTGACAATATGTGCTTTGACTGCGGTGCTTACTGCATCTGCTACACGAGGGTCAAATGCTTCAGGCATAATAAAGTTGTCATTCAATTCCTCATCCGATACGAGGTCTGCAATTGCTTTTGCAGCGGCTAATTTCATCTCTTGTGTAATGATAGAAGCACGTCCTTCCAATGCGCCTTTAAATATACCAGGAAAAGCAATTACATTATTGACCTGATTTGGGAAATCAGAACGTCCGGTTCCCACAATACGAGCACCGGCTTCCTTTGCTACATCTGGCATAATCTCTGGTGTTGGATTTGCCATAGCGAATAGGATAGAATCCTTATTCATAGAACGAACCATATCTGATGAAACAATTCCAGGGGCAGAAACACCGATGAAAATATCTGCATCAACCAATGCATCCGCTAAGGAACCTATCTCGTTATTACGGTTCGTTATTTTTATCATTTCCTTTTGCATCCAGTTGAGATTTTCATAATCCTTATGTAAAATACCATTGCGGTCACACATGATAACATTTTCAAAACCGTAGGTTAATAGTAGCTTTGTAATTGCGATACCGGCGGAGCCGGCTCCGTTTACAACTACCTTACATTTTTCCTTCTTTTTACCTGTAAGGCGTAATCCGTTGATGATTCCGGAAAGTACAACAATGGCGGTACCATGCTGGTCATCATGAAACACTGGGATATCTAATGCTTCATTTAAACGTTGTTCGATTTCAAAGCAGCGAGGTGCAGAAATATCTTCAAGGTTAATTCCGCCAAATGCTGGCGCAATACGAATAACGGTTTCAACAATTTCATCTGTATTCTGTGTATCTAGGCAAATTGGAACAGCATTCACATCACCGAATGATTTGAATAATACTGCTTTTCCTTCCATAACAGGCATTGCAGCAGCAGCACCGATGTTGCCAAGACCTAATACAGCACTTCCGTCGGATATAACAGCTATGGTGTTGCCCTTTTGTGTATATTTGTAGACGTCGGCAGGATTGTCAGCGATTCTTCGACAAGGCTCTGCAACTCCAGGTGTGTATGCTAAAGATAAATCCTCGCGGCTTTTAACAAGACATTTTGGTTCCGTGCTTATTTTACCTGCCCATTCTTCATGTAGCTTCAATGATTGTTCATATACGTCCATTTTTTTGTTGAATGCAAGCGAAACGTTTGCATTTTCTCCTTTCTTTGCACTAAATTTTATATTACCATTTAAGGAAATGTTGTGCAAGGTTTGAAGAGAAAATTGCGATGGGTTTTTAGGGAAGTAATACAAAAATACATATAAAAATGTAATGGATAGGGTTTACATTTTGAAAAAGTATGTTATAATCGGTTTATTATCTAGAAAATTCATATATATACCCTATATTTTTGAAGTGAATAAGATTTTAGAAGATAGAATTTGATGAGGTGACACTTAATGTAAGTGTTGCTACGTGTTGTTATGCTGTAGCATAGGAAAGGAGCTTGTATGAATTACGCAGATATGACCTTGCAGGAGTTACGAGATGTTGCAAAGTCGTTGGGAATCAAAGGTGTAACATCTATGAAAAAGGGTGAATTAGCAGAATTGTTGACTGCGGTTAAAGGTCACCAGGCAGTAGGTAAGAATGTGAAAAGTGAAGAAAAAACAGTAGGAAGTAAGAAGGAAAAGCTTACTGTTGAAAAAGAGACAGATGCTTCCAAGGTAAAAACAGATGCAGTAGACTATAGCTTAGATAGCGGAAAAGAAGCCAATGGTATCTTGGAAGTTATGTCTGAAGGATATGGATTTATTCGATGTGAGAATTATCTTCCTGGAGAAAATGATATCTATGTTTCGCCTGCACAAATCAAGCGTTTTAATCTAAAAACAGGTGATATTATTGTTGGTAACCAGAAGATAAAAACAGAAAAAGAGAAATTTGCAGCGTTATTATATATTAAGACGATTAATGGTTATTCATTGGAAGAGGCTGCAAAGCGTAAGAATTTTGAAGATTTGACACCGATTTTTCCTGACGAAAGAATCAAACTTGAAAATCAGAATTCTAAGGGTGTGTCTATGCGTATTATGGACTTGCTTGCTCCAATTGGAAAAGGACAAAGAGGTATGATTGTTGCACCTCCTAAGGCTGGTAAGACGACTCTCTTGAAGCAGATTGCGATTAGTATTAGTCGTACGTATCGCGATATGCATTTAATTGTGTTGTTAATTGATGAGCGTCCAGAAGAAGTTACGGATATTCGAGAGTCCATAGAGGGACCTAATGTAGAGGTGATCTATTCTACATTTGATGAGTTACCAGAACATCATAAGCGAGTATCGGAAATGGTTTTAGAAAGAGCAAAGCGTCTTGTGGAGCACAAGGAGGATGTTGTTATCCTTTTGGATTCGATTACAAGACTTGCGAGAGCATATAACTTAACAGTTCCGCCTAGTGGTAGAACCTTAACGGGTGGTTTGGATCCGGCAGCGCTACACATGCCTAAAAAATTCTTTGGTGCGGCACGTAATATGCGAGAGGGAGGTTCCCTAACTGTGCTTGCGACTGCATTGGTTGAGACCGGTTCAAAGATGGATGATGTTGTGTTTGAAGAATTCAAGGGAACTGGTAACATGGAGCTTGTGTTGGATCGTAAGCTTCAGGAAAAGAGAATTTTCCCAGCGATTGATATTGCAAAATCTGGAACGAGAAGAGATGATTTACTATTAACTGCGTTGGAGAAGGAAGCTGTGGATGCAATGGCGAAGGAGTTTTCAGGAAACAAGTCAGAGGATGCAGTGTCAGAAGTATTGAAGCTATTTGTTAAGACAAAGGATAACAAAGAGTTCTTGGATTTGATTAAGAGGTCATTACTTAGAAAATACTAATTCGAGAGTATGGATGACGGAGAGATTTTGCTAGAAATGTAGTTGGATGTAAATATAGGAATATGTTGTAAATAAAATAACAAAAAATGCTTGCATTCAGCTAGTTGTTATGTTAATATGTAGAAGTTGTTTAGGCGGGTTGGAATCTGCCAATATATATTAGAGAGGTGCATTAAGATGAGAGAAGGAATTCATCCAAAATATTATCAGGCAAAGGTAGTTTGTAACTGTGGTAACGAGTTTGTAACTGGTTCTACAAAGGAAGAGATTCACGTAGAAATTTGTTCTAAGTGCCATTCTTTCTATACAGGTCAGCAGAAAGCTGCACAGGCTCGTGGACGTATCGATAAGTTCAATCGTAAATACGGAGTTAATCAGGCTGATTAAGAACATTATGGGGTTGAGATTGAATAATCTCAACCCTCTTTCAGTTTTATTTGGATTTTGTAAAATGGTTTTTAATTAGTTGTTTTCATAGTATTGGAAGTTTGGTATTATATTGTTTGTAGTGTTGAATGTTACTTTGTTTTATAGAGTTAAATGATAGATAAGAGGTACGAAATATGGAAGATAGATTACCAAAGGGAACCCTTGGCGGTCAGGCGGTTATTGAAGGTGTAATGATGAAGGGAAAGGATAGCTACTCTGTGGCAATCCGTAAGCCAGACCAGAAAATCGAAGTTAAGTTAGAGAAGTATGAGTCGTTCGGTGACAAGCATGCGTGGGCTAGAGTACCATTTATTCGTGGAGTTGTGAATTTTACAGAGTCTATGGTAGTTGGTATGAAGACATTAAGCTATTCTTCATCATTTTATGAGGAAGAGGAAGAAGAGACAAAGGCAGACAAGCTGATTAAAGAAGTATTCAAGGAAAAGGCAGAAGGTGTCATTATGGGACTTACCTTGTTCTTATCGGTTATACTTGCAATTGCTTTATTCATGATGTTACCAGCTGCAATTGGTGAGTTTATAGGTAAATGGGTGGATAATCGTTTGTTGTTGTCGTTGATAGAAGGTATGATTCGATTAATCATTTTCATTATATATGTGGTTTTGATATCCCAGATGGAGGATATTCGTCGTGTGTTTATGTATCATGGTGCAGAGCACAAAACCATTAACTGTTACGAGTCTGGTGATGACTTGACACCAGAAAATGTTGCAAAGCATTCCCGTTATCATAAACGTTGCGGAACCAGCTTTTTGTTTATCGTAATGGTAGTGAGTATTGTGATTTTTATGTTTATTACGGCTGACCAAATGTGGTTGCGTTTCTTGTTGCGTCTCCTTTTAATTCCAGTGGTTGCTGGTATTTCTTATGAGTTTATCAAGCTTGCTGGTAGAAGTGACAATGCAGTTATGAATATTCTTAGTAAGCCGGGAATGTGGATTCAAAGATTAACCACCAAAGAGCCTGAAGAGGAAATGATTCAGGTTGCGATTATTTCGGTGGAAGCTGTGTTATATGGTAAGCCTTATGTGGATGCTGTAAATGAAGCACAGGGTCTTGGTAAGGCTGCAAAGAAGGAAGAAGCACAAGAGAAGCAAAATGAGGAAGAAAAGAAGCACTCTAAGAAAGCTAAAAGTGATACAGCAGTTGAAGCAGCAGTGGAGAAGTCTGAGACGGTAAATGCTAAGGATAATGCAGAGCAGACCAATGTGAAGGAAGAAGCTACCCAGACAACAGCTTTGGAGGATGATGCGGTTGTGGTAGTGGCAGAAGATGACGATTTGGGGTCATTTATTCCGGTAGCGGATGTGAATTCTTCAGAAGAATATGAAGAAGAATATGAAGAAGTATACGAAGAGATAATTGAGGAAATCATCTACGAAGAAGAGATTTTGGAAGAGGTTCAGGAAGAAATTGAGGAATCGGTAGAGAAGAGTGTTGAGGATGCACCAAAAGAGAGCGTTGAGGATGCACCAAAAGAGAGCGTTGAGGATGCATATGAGGAAACATCAAGTGATGTAACTGCGGAGTCAGAAAAAGTAGTTGAGGAATTAGAGGAACATAAAGATGTAGAAGTAATCGAAAAAACGGATGTGACTGTGGATGTTGCTACGGAAGAAAAAGCGGAACATATTGCAGAACCTGTCGAAACAGTAGAGGATGAGACGAAAAATACTGTTGCAGAAATGACAGAAGAGAACGTTACAGAGCCTGCTGAAAAAGTATCAGAAGGAGATGTAAAAGAAGATACAACTGCATTGGAAGAAAATACTTCGCAGGGAGCTTCAAAGAGGAAGAACTCTAAGAAAAGAAACTCAAAAAAGGGAAAGAAATAGCAAACATTTTTTATTATTTTGTGAGGAAAAGATTCAAGTGGTATTCGACGTAACAAAGTAGGGTTTATAGAGGATAGAAGGATGGCAACCATTCAGGAATTGTTGAATATAGGAAAAGAAAAATTAGAGAGTACTGGTAATGAGTACGCAAAGTATGAGCGTAAGGTATTGTTGGAAGAAGTGCTTGGATGCAATTATATGTTCATGTTAATGAATCCGGATGAAGAGGTTGTGCCAGAAAAAGAAGCAGAGTATCTTCGTTTGATAGAAGAACGTTGTAAGCATTATCCGTTGCAGTATTTATTGGGTTACGCTCATTTTATGGATTATACATTTGCAGTGAATGAGAGTGTATTGATTCCTAGAAATGATACGGAGATTCTTGTGGAGACCGCGAGTGAGATATTAAATAATTGTTTGCAGCGGAAGGATACTACAAATGAGAATGAAACCAATGTAGTTGCTGAGCATATCACTGAGGGAGATAATGTGGACTCATCAAATACAAGTGCATCATACAAAGTGCTAGATTTATGCTGTGGTTCTGGTTGTATTGGTATTTCCTTGAAGCTGTATCATGGGGACATTGCATTGACCTTGTCGGATGTGTCACAGGATGCGTTAGAGGTTACTAAGCAAAACCTAGAACGCCATGAGGTGCAGGCAAAGGTGGTATATGACAGTTTGTTTGCTGGTATCACAGAAAAACAGGATATGATTGTCAGCAATCCGCCATATATTGAGAGTAAAGTGATTGATACGTTGATGCCAGAGGTGAAGGAATACGAGCCAATGTTGGCATTAGATGGTGGTGAGGATGGTCTGGATTTCTACAATCAGATTATAGAAGAAGCACCACATTACTTGTGTGATAGTGGCTGGTTGTTGTTCGAGATAGGGCACAACCAAGGAGAAGCAGTGTCAAAGAAAATGACAGAGCTAGGCTTCAAGGATGTACAGGTAAAGAAGGACTATGCAGGACTTGACCGAGTTGTGTATGGACACCTCTAGCGGTGCTTGATGTTGGAATGGAGCGAGTTTTTCGTAGTATATAATGAAAGTAAATGGCGATTCTTACACATAAGTAGATTGTGGTGTATAGATTTAATAAACTCCATAAGCAGGTGCTGTGAGGCTGTCGGCACTTAATGAGAGGCTTGCCTCGAATTTAGTACCGCTACGAGCCGAGGGCAGCGAAAGCGTGCCTGCGTTGGATTATTAAATATATACATCTACAAGAAGAGAATCGCGTTCAATAAAGTAAAAAAAAGAGAGGAATTAGATATGTTTGATAAATTAGAAGATATATTGGCACGTTATGAGTCGGTATTAGAGCAGTTGAGCGACCCGGACGTATTAAATGATCAGGCAAAATACACAGCATTGATGAAGGAGCAAAGCGACCTTGCACCTTTGGCTGACAAGTACAAAGAGTATATAGCTGCTAAGCAGGCAATTGAAGATAGCTTGGCAATGCTAGAGGAAGAAAAGGATGAGGAAATGCGTGAGCTTGCAAAGGAGGAATTAAATGATTCCAAGGAAGCAGTAGAGCGTATCGAACAGGAGCTTAAGATTCTCTTACTTCCTAAGGACCCTAACGATGACAAAAACGTAGTGGTAGAACTTCGTGCCGGAGCAGGTGGAGATGAGTCAGCTTTATTTGCGGCAGAGGTATTCAGAATGTTCCAGAAGTATGCAGATAAAATGCGTTGGAAAACAGAGTTAATCAGTGTAAATGAGAATGGAATCGGTGGATTCAAAGAGTGTTCCTTTATGATTAACGGTAAGGGTGCATTTTCTCGTTTGAAATACGAGAGTGGTGTACACCGTGTACAGCGTGTGCCAGAGACAGAGTCAGGCGGACGTATCCATACTTCGACGATTACAGTAGCAATTATGCCTGAGGCAGAGGAAGTAGATTTTGAGTTAGATATGAACGATTGTAGATTTGATGTATTCCGTGCGTCTGGTAACGGTGGACAGTGTGTTAATACAACAGACTCTGCGGTTCGTTTGACACATATCCCAACTGGTATCGTAATTTCTTGTCAGGATGAGAAGTCACAGCTTAAGAACAAGGATAAAGCCATTAAGGTACTTCGTGCAAAGCTTTATGACTTAGAGTTACAGAAAGCTCACGATGCAGAGGCAGAGCTTCGTAAGAGCCAGGTTGGTACTGGTGACCGTTCCGAGAAGATTCGTACCTACAACTTCCCACAGGGACGTGTAACAGATCATAGAATTAAGTTGACACTTCATAAGCTTGACCAGGTTATGAATGGTGATTTGGATGAGATTATCGATAGCTTGATTGCGGCTGATCAAGCGGCAAAGTTGGCGAAGATGAACGAGGCATAATATATATTTAATATTGATAATAAAAGATATCCTATAATGACAGTAATTGTTGTAGGATGTCTTTTTTTTATAATCGGTGGTTGGTTTTCTGTTGTGAGTGAAAGGGTGAGTTGGTATAATATAAGAGAAGTTATTCTTGTAAGTATAAGATGAAAGATTGTTTTGCGGAGGAGGTTTGTGTTATGGAGAACCAGGATTTTATAATTTACAAAGAAAAAGATGTTCAGATTACAGGATGAATTGGTGAAGGATGTCTACATTTAGAATCCCATGTAAGTGGAGATGGTTTTAGCAGTGAAAAGTATTATGATTTATCAAAGTCTGAGAGTGATAAATTATTTTTTTGATTTCACTTGAAGATTTCATAGAATTATGCAAAAAAAGAAACTAATGGGAATGGAAGAGTACTTCCAAAAGAATGATATTCAAGTACAGACATATGTGTGGTGACAATTGAGTAGTTGCGATGGAGGTGTTATAGTTTGACAGAAGAAAAATGCGAACAATTGGATGCGTTATATAAAAAAGAATTCCCTGAAGATATGTCATTTGATAAAGTGTCCGCTAAGTTAGACACTATGAACGATCATTCAGATATTCAGGAACTTCGTAGAATGTTTTGTAATGCATTAGTATTTGCATTAACAGAAGGCTTTGTAAAGTATGATGATAGAGAATTAGTTGCGTATGATGGTTCTTTGCTTAAGTTAGTATATGAAAATATTGAAAAGCTTGAAAAGGACAAGTATTTCTATTGGGCATTTTATTATTATTTAAAGAAACAGTATAAGAGATGTAAAGAATTTATACATCAAATGTGTCAAGAGGAGCAGAAAAGTGGTGTTGCTTTAAATGAAGATGGCGTATTGGATTTATTTCTTGTTCCATATAAGAATGCTCCGGATGAGATATGGAATTATATCACAGAAGAAGTAAAAACTATGAATACTACTGAAGGTATACCTGAGTTTTGTGATTTGCTTTCTCTTTATTATAGAAGTAGTAGTAATGATGAAGTGGTGGATGCGTTATTGTCATTTATACAAAAGTATCCTAATTACAAATCGCCAAATGAAATGCTTGGATATACATATTACAATATGTCTATGTGGAATAATGCAATAGCTTGCTTTGAGAAAATTGAACAAGAATATTATTTCTTTATGGAAGATGTATACTGGATGTTAGCATGGTCTAGTGGTAAGGTTAAGAACTTGGCTGATGAGGAGATGTATTATCGCAAAAGTTTAGAACTTGCGCCAGATATGCCATTTTCATTAAATAATCTTGGGTATTGTCTGTATAAGCAAAAGAAGTATCGAGAGGCATTGGATGTATTCGATAAATGCTTGAATGAGAAAAGAGATTTGTCCTTTGCAGGTAATAACTACGTCAGAGTATTGATTGCCTTGGGGCGAAATGCAGATGCTAAAAAATTTATTAAATCTGGAGAGTTCAAAGTATCAAAAGCAATAAGAGATAGAGTTAGCAAATTAAACAATGAAAATGCTTGTATACGAAAAGATGTACTCATTGAAGCACAAGGTTTAGAAGAAGAGGAAAGTACAGAAAAGGTTACTTTGGATATTGGTGTAAAACGCCAGCAGTTTTCTAATGAAAAATTATTAGAGGATGAGTTAACTGCAAGGATTGAAAGTGGAATACCAGTATTTGGATTAAATCTTAAAATGTATAGGCGTAAAGGGGAATACGGGAGACAATACATCATTCCAGTAGGTCGATTAGATTTGTTATGTGAGGACCAGGATGGAAATATCTATATTATTGAACTAAAAAAAGACAGTGGTTATGATGATGCCTATAAACAGACAGCAGAGTATCTTGATTGGTTTGAGAATAGTAAGAAGTTTAAAGGTAAAAAGATATATGGAATTATTTGCTTAAATAGTCCTACTCAACAACTTATAGATAAAGTTCATGCTGATAAACGCATGAGAATGTTTGAGTATCAGATATCTTATACGGAAAGATAGAGGTAAAATTATGAGGGACTGTAATTTGCAATTAAAGAATGCTAAAGAAATATGGGATAATGAGTTCAATAGTAAAGTTTATGCATTTTCTTCAGTTGTTCCATCTGATCTTCCTAAGAAAGTTGGGATAATAATGAACGTGGTCATATTGAAGGATTGTTGGGATTTTTAACCGAAGCACGTTACATAGAAAAAGAACATTAAATGTCGTTACTTTATTGTCGAAACAAAAAAACACAGATGAATACAATGAAAGTAGTGATGTGAGGTGAGTTAGATGAAACTACACAAACTTTACAACCCCATAACCGCAACTCCATTCAAACATACCGAGGATTATATGGAATTTGAACCCTGCGATGCGTTAAAACCATATATCCGCTGTTTCTGGGGAACAAGAAAACCAATTGAACAAACGGCAGATAATGAGTGTACAACAGGAATTGTGACACCAGATACCTGTATGGACATTATGTTTGATGTGGATTTTACCAATAACAAAATAACCAATGGTTTTTGTGGTATTGATGATAGAACATTTACTACATATCATTGCAATGAAGAGCCAAGAACCATTTTCTCATTTGCTATACGATTCTATGCGTGGGGCGTTTCTGTGTTTTCAGAGGAATCTATGAGGAATGTGAAAAATGGATATTTCGATGTGGGGTATCATTTTGCCAGGCTTAAGAAGGAAATTGAGCCCATTTTGTTCAATGTGAAGGATGTATATGAGTTGATTCCTAAAGTGGAGAAGATGTTGCTACAATACTATAATGAAAAACACAAGAATCATCTAGTATTGCAGGCGATTCATCAAATATTGTTGAACAAGGGAAATATACAAGTGAGTAAGCTGAAAGATGAGCTACATATTAGTGAAAGGCAATTGGAAAGATTGTTTCAGGAATATGTGGGTGTTACTCCTAAGAGTCTGGCGTCAATGGTTCGATATCAATATGTATGGAATGACATAGTGTATAATAATCAATTCGATGTATTGGATGCAGTTTGCCAATATGGGTATTCGGATCAAGCACATTTATACCATGATTTCAAAAAGTATCATTCTATGAATATTTTGGAAGCGAAAAGGTATGCAATGGCGAATGTCGGAAATTTACAAGAAGAGCCAATCCTTATTTCTTAAAATGGAATAGGAAAGGTTGGTGGTAATATGTCAGATTTGAGTTGTTGTGGAACAAAGTGTAATGAATGTTATTGTTATGGCAAGATGTGTAATGGGTGCAATGCTTCTGAAGGAAAAGTGTTTCACGCTCCAGAAGGGAAAGCGTGTCCGATATATGAATGTGCCATTTTGGAAAAGGATTTGAAGAATTGCGCAGAATGTAAGGAAGTGCCATGTAGCATTTGGATGGAGACTAGAGACCCGAAGTTTACGGATGAGGAGTTTGCGCAAAGTGTGGCGATGAGAGTACAGGCGTTGAAAAGATGTGGGGGTATTGATGGCGAATAAGAAAATGAGAAATTTCTTCATTATAGTTTGACATATTTTTCTGCAATTCATATAATAACAGTAACAAAGAAGCGTGCTTCTTTAGGTGGGCTAACACCATAATCTGAATTTGAGACCACGCATGTGGACGTTGGCGGACAACACTAAAATCCGATATTGAGACCACGCAAGTGGCTGTTGGCAGACAACACTAAAATTAGCCAAAAGGAGAGGTTAT
>CAYTOQ010000074.1:0-13314 GCA_964439445.1 uncultured Clostridium sp.
CATTACACGAGCTACTGCATCATCAATTAATGTATAGAAATATTCAATGCCTGCTGCCTTGAACTTCTCATCATATTCTGCATCATAGATTTCCTGGAAGATATCCTTAAATCTGTGGTCATACTTCTTAGAAATGGTATCCTTTGTCGCAAACCATACAGACTGTTTGGTATCTAATGCATAGTTAAAGCATGCTCTTGCAAAGCTTGAAATGGACTCATCCAAGTTATGCATACCCTGAATGATTCCAGGACCCTTAAACTCATGAATTGTCTCACGAATCTCCGTTCCATCCTCTGCTGTAAACACTAACTCAGCCTTACCAGCACCAGGAATTCGAATCTCAGAGTTCTTATATACATCACCATAAGCATGTCTTGCAAGGGTAATTGGCTTCACCCAGTTCTTTACACATGGCTCAATTCCCTTTACAACGATTGGAGCACGGAATACGGTTCCGTCTAATGCTGCACGGATGGTTCCGTTTGGTGACTTCCACATTTCCTTCAAGTTGTACTCTGTCATACGGGCAGCATTCGGTGTGATGGTAGCACATTTAACTGCTACGCCATACTTCTTAGTTGCCTCTGCCGAATCAATGGTAACCTGATCATTTGTCTCATTTCTATACTCAAGACCCAAATCATAATACTCTGTCTTCAAATCAATAAATGGCTCCAAAAGCTCATCCTTAATCATCTTCCAGAGAATTCTTGTCATCTCGTCTCCGTCCATCTCTACCAATGGGGTTGTCATTTTAATCTTATCCACTGTGATATCCTCCTAAAATATATTAATATTACATTTTGAAATACTCGTATTTCTCCATGCTTTATGTTCAATTATTCCTTATTGATTCATTTCTTCTACGCCTAATCAATTAAAGTCTAATAATAAGAACAAGCCATAGGTATTCACTTATGGCTTATCCTACAAGAATCCTATTTTTGAACACCTCATATAGGATAACAGAAAATCCGAATTCTCGCAACTTTAACTATTCATTTTTCTAACAATCAGTTATTAACACTTTCACATCTAACTTCTTTGCCATTTCTTGTACTACTCTTTCCAACTCCTCATCTGTAATAGATGTCACACGACCTTCGTCATACTCCTGATCCACCCATTCCTTCACAGCAGCAACAATTGGCTCACTCTTATCAATCTTATCTTCCACACGAAGCTTATAGTGTGTGTTAATCCAATGTGCAATTCCGGCAAGACCAGAGGTATTCGAAACTGCCACCTGCACTGGACGATTCAGGAATTTGTTCGTGTCAAAAATATTATAAATCTCTTCATTCTTAAGCAAACCATCTGCATGGATTCCTGCTCTTGTAATATTGAAATTTTTACCAACAAATGGTGTCTGCTCTGGAACCACAAAATCAAGCTCCTTCTGGTAATACTCAGCAAGCTCAGTAATAACCGTAGTATCTGCACCATTTAAGTCACCCTTAAGCTGTGCGTACTCAAAAATCATCGCCTCAAGCGGTGTGTTACCAGTACGCTCACCGATACCAAACAAAGAACAATTGACACCACAGGCACCATACAACCATGCAGTTGTGGAATTGGTAACTGCCTTATAAAAATCATTATGTCCATGCCATTCAAGCTGTTCGCTTGGCACACCAGCATGCTTATTCAAACCATAAATGATACCCTGCACCGAACGTGGAATTACAGCACCTGTAAAATTCACACCATATCCCATGGTATCACAGGCACGAATCTTAACCGGAATCTTATATTCATCCATCAGCTTCATAAGCTCTAAACAAAATGGTACTACAAAACCATAGAAATCCGCTCTTGTAATATCCTCTAGGTGACATCTTGGACTGATACCAATCTCTAAGCATTCACGGATTACAGAGAGATACTGATCCAACGCTTGTTTTCTAGTTTTCTTCATTTTATAAAAGATATGATAATCGGAACAGGAAACCAAGACACCTGTTTCCTTTAATCCGATGTCCTTAACCAATTCGAAATCCTGCTTCGTCGCACGAATCCAGCTTGTCACCTCAGGAAAACGATATCCTCGCTCCATGCATTTGTACACTGCATCTCTATCTTTCTTGCTATACAAGAAGAACTCACTTTGGCGAATCAATCCATTTGGTCCACTTAGTCGATGTAGATAATCATAAATTGTAACAATCTGCTCTGTTGTATATGGTTCTCTTGACTGCTGACCATCACGGAAGGTAGTATCTGTAATCCAGATATCCTTCGGCATGTTATGCGGTACGATTCTCTCATTAAATGCAATCTTAGGTACTTCATCATATGGGAACATATTACGGAATACATTTGGCTTATCTACATCCACCAAATGATACATATGCTCCTCTAACTCTAATAAATTAGTCTTTTCATTGTTAATTACTAAACGATTCTCCATTCTTTACCCTCTTTTCTTAAATATATGCACAGCTTTTCAATATAAAAATAATTGCAGTTAATGTGACGGAGGACAGCAGGGTAGTCATAACCACAATCCCCGACGCCAAAACACTGTCATTTCCCATATTCTTTGCCATGATATAAGAGCTTACCGTTGTAGGTGCACCTGTTAAAATAAGCAAAGCTACCAGCTCTTCATTGCGAAATCCCATCCACACTGCTAGCGGAAGAAATAGTCCCGGTATGATAACAAGCTTAATCAGTGAAGCAATTACCGTTGGTTTCCACTTCTCTAACGCACTACCAGTTGAAAAACCTGCACCAATCGCAATCAATGCTAGTGGGGTAGAAAGATTTCCCACACTATTCATTGCTTTTTCAATAATCACAGGAAATTGTATGTCTAAGACTGCGAAGGGAATCCCCGCAACAATTCCAATAATAATCGGATTCGTAACAATCCCCTTTAATGTTTTCTTTATAACCTTCTTCTTATCCGTTTCGCCTGCATTGGCGCTACGAATTAGAACAATCACCGAAAATATATTAAATAACGGAATGGATGCTACAATCATCAATGGTACTAACCCAGAATCTCCATATATATTCTCCGCAAATGCAATACCAAGTATCGCTGCACTTCCACGAAAGCTTCCCTGGACAAAGCTTCCTATCATACTCTTATCCTTAATAAAAAGCTCTGCAAATAACCAAGTTATTCCAAAAAAAATGCAGGTTCCAAAAAAGCAAAACAGAACAAACTTCCAATCAAAATCCTGAGAAAGATTGGCACCGGCTATATCACGAAAGACAAGCACCGGCAAAGCAACCTTGAATACCAGCTTATCTGCAGTCGCCACAAATTCATCATTTAAAAAGCGAATCCGTTTCAACCACCAGCCTAATATCATTACCAAAAACACAGGCATAGTAGCATTTATACTGTATATAAAATTATCCATGAGATTACTCCTCTATGTCGTCCATATCCTCATCTTCCGGTTTGCCCTTCTGTCCAATAATAAATAGTGCCACCACTACCACAATTGATACAATCATACAGATGGCAATCAGCCACGGTTTGGAACTATCTCCCGTCTGCGCTAATGCTAACATCGTATTATACATATTCATCTCTCCATTTCACATTAAGATTAAAAGAGAGTCTCGCTATCCGAAACTCTCCTGTTCGTGTCTTCCATCCTTACTCTTCCGGATGATAATCCTTCAAAATCTCTTGTTCAGGCAAGGTTTTCTTTGTTGAATTCACAAAATTGCGAACCTGAACGGTAGCCTTATTAATTGCAATATTGGTTCCTGCTCCAGCTATACATCCGCCAGGACAAGCCATACCTTCAATCAGGCATCCATTCTTCTTCCCTGCTTTCGCAAGCATTAACATCTTACGGCATTCATCCAAGCCTTCCGCATGCTCGATATGTACCTCAGTACCCGGATAATATTCATTGATACAAGCCTCTACTGCTTTCGCAACTCCACCGGCAACCGCATATCCTCGACCGGCACCGGTCGCATCCTCCATAGGAACACCTACACGGAAATCATCAAATTCTATATCTCTTGCCACAAACATAGCATCCAACTCTTCGAAGGTAATTACAAAATCCACATCACTTCGAACCGTTCTTCGCATTGCTTCCAGCTTCTTTGCAGCACATGGTCCAATGAATACAACGGAAGCATCCGGATGTTCCTTCTTAATCAATCTCGCAGTTGCCACCATCGGCGTCAATGCATTGGAAATATTATCAATAATCTCTGGAAAATGCTTCTTGGAAAGCATAGCCCAGGACGGACAACAGGAAGTCAACAAAAATGGAACTTTACCGGTTGCCACTTCCTCTACATAATGCTTCGCTTCTTCCACACAACCCATATCTGCACCAATTGCAACCTCATATACATCTTTAAAGCCAAGCTTAATTAATGCCGCTTTAATCTTATCCGGTGTAGCATGATCCCCAAACTGGCCAACAAATGCAGGTGCAATTTCTGCATAGATTTCTCTACCCGAACGAAGGGCACGAATCAACTGGAAAATCTGTGATTTATCTGCAATGGCACCAAATGGACAATTTACCATACACTGACCACAGGATACACATTTTTTCTCATCAATCTTAGCACGCCCAAGCTCGTCACTTACTATCGCATTGGCACCACAAGCATCCGCACAAGGACGACGCTTGTGAGAAATCGCATCATAAGGACAACTATTCTTGCATTTACCACACTTGATACATACATTCTTATCAATAACGGATTTACCATTCTCCATACGAATGGCACCAACCGGACACACCTCCATACAAGGATGTGCCACACACCCCTTACACTGATTACTCACCTCGTATACATTATGCTCACAGGCATTACAGGCAGCCGGAATCACCTGCATAAGAGGCGGTTCATAATATTTCTCATCAATATTACTCTCTTCAATACCATGCGTCAAATGTACAGGCTTATCTTCGGGACGTAACGACATACCCATAGCAAGACGAATTCGTTCTCTTGCAATTGCACGCTCGCGATAGATACTCTCACGATACTGTGGTGTATCTCCCGGTGTAATCTTATACGGAATCGCTTCAATATCATCATTAATATTCTCTGAGTTATATGCTACATTGGCAACCTCAGTGAATACCTGTCTACGTAACCTCTTAACATTCGTTTCTAGATTTCTCACAGAACCTTCTCCTTCTCCTTGTATATTCAAGAATATCCATTCTTCTCCAAGTAATAATTCTTCGTCAATAAAAATAACATTGACTTTTACTTACTTCTTATTAAATTTAATAAAACAGGTATGACAAAATACGCCACACCTGTCTATTATACACGAAACCCTATTGTTTTTCTACTGTTTGTTTTAACTTATTTCAACTTCCTTCGTTGTGTTTGATGATTGTTTCATAAATATCTTTTTTCGATTGGTATTTAATAAATATAACAGCAAACAAAATACGATAATCGTCGCAACAATATCCAAAACAATCAACCATACTTTTCCATGCCATTCAATTATCATTAAACCAACTGTAACAGCCATTGCAGCACTCACCAGGTATCTTGCAAAATCAAAGAAAAATGTATTCTTTGACAGTTCCATTTTACTAGAAAGCCACACCGATAATCCAATCAATATCAATCCAATCACTAAGTAACACAAAGCATAACCAACATAAGAGCCAATATTAGCAAAATCAAAAAAACGATTCAAATCATACAACCAGTTTCTATACTCTGTAGACGTTATCCCCTGTGCACTATAGTCAACCCACTCTCCTGCAAAACAAACCGGCGGATTCACATGCTCGTGCAACCACACATACCGATTGCCCATAGAGGAAAAGAAACCATATTCCGACTCAATTGCTTCCGTCAAACTATAATAAGTGCCTCCTACGGACTCCATCGCGAAAAAACCATATATTTTCTGCATCAACTGACTTTCATAAAACTGATCAAACAAAGCATTCAAACCAAGATATCCCATAAATAAAAAGCTACCAAAACCTACCACCTTCATCACACCATTGACAAAGAGGCACTCTATAAAATATAGCAAACCAAGTAGCATAAACAAATAGCTAATTGTTGTAAGCACCAATCCAACATAGGACTGTTCTAACCAAGGCAGCTCTATCTGCCAATTCTCCATCAGCGCCCCCGCCAGCCAATTATATTCTACTATTCCATATACCACCACAGATGTTATGATTAACAGACCATCCATCAAAAAATGAAATAATTTCCTCGTTTGTTTCGCAATTGGAAGACTCTGAAAAAACTCTCGTCCACAGCTATCCTTCTCAATCCAATAGAGCATAGTCTTTTTTGCCAGAAGGGCTAAGCCTACAGTTCCCATTACACCGCTAAAGAACTCATACATAATTCCGTCAGCACTCCATGAAAGGTTGTCTAATAACTGTAAAAACGTTAGCTCCTCCTTCGGATTTATCTCATTTCCGAACCCAAAATAATTATCTATACGTGCTATCCGTTCACAAAATGCGAACAACAATAATATCGTTAGCAAAGTGAAACCTATATGATATTTCCATTCCTGTTTCCATAATTTCTTCATATCATTTCACCTCCAAACGCTGTGATTTTTTTCGCACAAATGGATGAATATACACAAATATCACAACCTGTATAATAATCAGTATAGCCAAAGCATAGGTTGGAATGTCCCACCATATATTCTCTGCAATATACAAAAAAACACCACACCCTACGACTACAACAAAAGGCAAATCCAATATCGAAAAGTAAAATAGCTTTCCTTTTGACAACTCCTTCTTCTTAGCAGAAAGGATAATTCCACCAATTAGCAGGACTAAAAGAAGAACTTGTGCAATAATCCAATGCCCTACTGTAAAGGAATAATCCAGTTTATCATACACTGTCGTGACTAGAACTGTATCTATATCACTGTTGTATGCCCAAAAGAATTCACTAATTGACAAGATATAGAGCGGTGTTTCGGCTATGATAGACGCAACATCATCTATCATATAATAATCATCTGGGGTTATCTTCATCACAATTTCAGCAACTACACTCCACACTATTGTTAGCAAAGAATAGAGTAAACATAGCTTTACAACCGCTGAAAGTATGATTCCTACCAACGCATTCTTTGTGACACTCATCCCCAAATACATCCATGTATACGCCACAACAATCGCTATCGTATAGCAAAACATGCTTAACAATAACTCTTTATTTTCTGATTCCATCACATGTTGCATATTTGAGGTCAGTCCATTATCCTGTAGCACTTCAATCAACAAATGATTATGACGTACTTGAACTACTAAGAAAGACAAAGTCTGTGTCAAGAGTCCAGCCAATATCGTAGCAAGCATAGCAAAATAGTCATATATTTCTCTCACCCATTTCTTTACCGGCCAAGTGAAACGAAACTCTTGTGTACGAACATCTGCATAAGCCACCTCTTTCACCAATAACAACAGAGCAATTCCGACCAAAGTAACCCACTGATTAATTAAAGTCGCACTACTGCCCTTATCCACCGCAATATCTTTAAACGAAATATACTGATTTTGCAATGTAACAATCCCATTTTCCTCCGTCATAGTCTTGTGTACTATATATTCCATACTTCCCTTTGAAAGTATGACATCCTTATCCTGACAAACAAAGATAGTATCTATGAAGGTTGCCAGTAATACAAGCATTATGACTACAAGATAAAATCGCCGGGATTCCAAAAATAGTCTTTTCATATACACTCCTCCTATCCCTCACTCCTTGAGTCTGTCACGTTCTTACCATGAACGTTCATCTTCTCTTCCTTCGCCTCTTCCAATACAACAAACAGCTCCTCTAACGCTATCTCCACCGGCTCTACCAAGCTTGCACCCAGTTCACGAAGCTGCTTTGCAAAGGCTTCATCATATTCCTTAACCACCATGGTATAAATGCTACCCACATTGCTAATACGAAGAATCTGTGGAAGGTCATACACTGCTTTTCCTGCTCCACCTTCAAACACAACATTTAACTTTACAAGCTCACTCTTCATCTCCTCCATAGACATCTGACGCTCCACAACACCCTCGTGCATCATAGTTACGGAATCACAGATTTTCTCTAATCCATCCAAGTGATGAGAGCTAATCAACACACCAATTTCTCTCTGTTCCACTTCATTTATCAACATTTCGAAAAATTTTGCCTTTGCCACCGGATCCAGTCCCGATGTAGGCTCATCTAAAATCAGATAATCCGGCTCCTTAGCAGTTTCCAGCATAAATGCCAACCGCATCTTCTGTCCCTTTGAAAAGGTCAATATTCTTTTATCCACCGGCAACTTAAACACCTGATTAAAATCATTAAACTTTCCTTTGTTAAATGCAGGATAAAATCTTTCATACATATGTACCATCTGAGAAACGGTATAATACTTAATATACTCGTTATAATCTGCCACATATCCAATCCGTTCCTTCACTTCCGGATTGTCATAGATTGGCTTTTCATCATATAACACGCTTCCCTTGTCCGTTTTATAGATTCCTGTCACACATTTAATTAAGGTCGTTTTACCCGCACTGTTTTCCCCAATCAAACCATGAATCTCGCCTGGGAAAACATTGAGACTAACATCCTTTAACACCTCATTTTTATTATAGCTTTTCCATACATTCTTTACTTCTAACATACACTCATCTCCTCATATATCCCTGCAACCAAGTCAACTATCATCTGTTTACTGTAGCCCATCATCTTTAACTCCATCAATTCTGTCTGCAAGTGTTTTTTCACCTCCAACAGCTTCTTATCATCTGGTTTTAATTGTATCTCGCCTGCAATAAATGTTCCCTTTCCCCGTATCGTCTCAATAATCTCCTGACGCTCCAACTCCTGATAAGCTTTCGCCACAGTTCCCGGCGTAATGGATAATTCCAAGGCAAGCTTCCTCACCGACGGAATCGCATCTCCCGGTTTTAGATATTGTCGCATCACATTCAGCTTAACCTGCTCAATAATCTGTTCATAAATTGGCTTGCTACTCTTATAATCCAATATAATCATCAAATCCCTCCTTTCTAAGCTACATATTCTTCTTTAACGATAATCTCTTCCTAATTTTCATACGTGTTCCATTCATAACTACGCTTCCAGCTGTCACAACTGTACCGCTCGACGTAGTACAATTGTGACACACAAAAAAGAATCTGTCAACATCTCGCTTTATTTATACTATTTTTTATGATTACAGGTATTTTTTTCTAACATAAATTCTAAAAAAATAAGGGCTTGATTCTATTAAATAATAAATCAAACCCTTAATCTTTCTTGCAATTTCCACATATTTTTCAATAATCTCATCAAACAAATACTTATGAATCACTTGCAGGGTAGAAAATGTTCCTGCCTCTAGCTTATCTGACATCCCTTGTTCAAAAAGCTCTACGGCTTTTTTCTTACTGATTCTCTCTTCCTCACGAGCAAGCTCCGCACTATCTTTCACCCCCAACTTATTATCCAGTACCATTGTCACCCCTCCGTTTCCTTCTTCGCCTTTCGTTCCTCATATATCATATCCACAATTCGTATACCCATGATTCCAAAAAGGGTTCCAAAAAACATTCCGCCAAGCACATCCGTCGGGTAATGCACATAAAGATATAATCTGGAAAATGCGATAGTAAATGCCAAGACTCCTGCCAACACCTTGTATCTTCTCTTAATCGGCATGAAACATACTACCGTAAAGAATTCAAAGGATGCCATAGTATGTCCAGACGGAAAGGAGTAATCGCTTAGCTTATTTACCAACAGTGTCACATTCTCCACCACATCATAAGGACGGATTCGTGCCACCACATTCTTAAGAAGCATGTTACCAAACACCAATCCTAGTATTAAGCTGGTACTAAGCTTTGCACCCCATAGTCTTGTTTTGGGTAGTAATACCAAAATCACAGCAATCACAATAAACAACCAGCCGTTATTCCCCAAAAATGTAATAGCAGGCAAAATATTATCCAACACATCGCTTCGCATATTCTCCTGTATCCAATTTAAGACATTCAAGTCCATCTTCGTAATCCAGTCACTTAACATAATACATCCTCTTTTCTCATAATATCTTCTATAATTTACAATCGATCACCAACAGTTTACATAACATTTAAACCGTGATATCGAAACAAGTTTACATAACTCTAATCACACCACTAAAAACAATCTTCCGGAATATGGTTCTAAATCCATTCGACACTGACCATTCCTTATCGGAATTTCCATTCCGTTTACAATGGATTTCCTCTTATCTGTTGCATAATCACCTGACACTCCGTACATAGTACTACCTTTTCCACCATACTTAACCGTTCCACCATATATTTCACTTGCACTGTTTACAAGCTCTTTTAACATATGGTTACCGGACAAGCGCACCTCATATCCATAAAACATTTTATCACTAAAATTAAATACTGCAAGCATCTGCTCTCCACCTGCATTTCTTGTGTAGGCATAGACCAAATCCTTTTGTTTATCTGCAATTACATAGTTGAAACAATCCCTATTATATTCCTCACAATACAATGCCGGATGCGACAAATACACATGATTCATATCTCTACAAAACCGCTTAAACCTCTGATGCATCGGAAACTGCTCTAACACATCCAAATCCTGCGGTCTATATTCCGCCCACTCACGAAACTGTCCGATTTCATTTCCCATAAAATTAAGCTTCTTTCCCGGATGGGTCATCATATATAAGAAAAGTGCTCTGCACTGTGCAAACTTCTCCTCATAGGTTCCATACATCTTATCTAGTATCGTCTTCTTCCCATGTACCACCTCATCATGCGATAATTCCAACAGATAAAGTTCATTATAAAAATAATGCATTGAGAACAGAATGTCCTGATAATGATTCCTTCTCTCTTCTGGTGCATAAGAAAAAAATTGTAGTGTATCATGCATCCAGCCAAGGTCCCATTTATAATCAAACCCAAGTCCTCCATAAGCTACCGGCGCTGTTACCTTCAAAAAGCTGGTAGAGTCCTCTGCAATCAGCATCGCAGTAGGATGAAGATTATGTAAACCTTCATTCAAGGACTGCACAAAATGCAAAGAAACCTCATTTACGCCTCGTTCCTGCTGTCCATTCCAATATATCATATTGGAAATGGCATCCATACGAAGTCCGTCAAAATGATATTCCGACAACCAGTAATTGGCACAGGACTTCAAAAAGCTTGCCACCTCTCCTTTTCCATGGGCAAACTGATAAGACCCCCATTCACTCTTTTCAACATCCAAAAACGGCATTTCATAAAGGGGAGAGCCATCAAAATTTCCAAGACCATAATCATCCACTGCAAAATGTACCATAACAAAATCAAGCAACACTCCAATTCCCGCCTTGTGACACTGATTGACAAATTCCTTCAACCCATCACAGGTTCCATAACGGGCAGTCGGTGCAAAAAAGCCTGTACTTTGATAGCCCCACGACTCGTCTAGCGGATACTCAGATAAAGGCATTAACTCCACATGGGTGTATCCCATTTCCTTCAAATACGGAATCAGCTCCTCCGCTAACTCTTCATATCGGTACCATTTATCTCCATTGGCACGCCATGTACCAAAATGCAACTCATAAATGTGCATTGGCTTATTGTAATTTTTCTCCCGCTGCCACATCCATTCGTTATCGGTAAAACAATATGCATTCATATCACGAATGATTGACGCCGAACATGGGCGAAGCTCCATACCAAAGCCATACGGGTCCGCTTTATCTGTCACCGTCCCATCATGATGATAAATGCGATATTTATACATCTGACCAGCCTTTGCACCTTTTACAAACAAGCTATAGACACCGCCACGCCCACAATTTGACATCTCCATATCATGCCAAAAATTAAACTCACCAATCAAAGTTACCTTCTTCGCTTTCGGAGCATAGAGCGTAAAGCGCACACCTCCATTTTCCACATGTGCACCGAAATAACGATATGCAAACCATTCATTTCCGCTATAAAAATCTTGTAAATTCATATCTAGCTCCCAATTGTCATTTATTCTTCCATCTAATCATTTCACAAAGAAATCCTTATCGTCTCCTATTATCTACGATTTCATAATTCTTATGTAATTATAAGGAAATCTTTCATAATCGTCAACTTGCCGCATATACTGAATAGAAAAGACTAGGGGCTATGACATGGACTTTCAAAATCGACACCCACTAAACGCTATTGCTGGATATGAAAACCTTTCCATGCTTGAGGCCCTCATTCCATTTGTGGAATATCCGTTAAAATTACCATTAGCACTCTTTATTAAATTCAGTGAAATTCGTTTAATTATCAATTGCTTTCAGTCTAACAATAACCTAACGCGACTAGGTTTACATAATCCTTCCAGTTCACCACTGGATATGATATGCTCTCTGACGGGAATGTCCCCTGACTTAATAAAAATGATGTTCTCCATGATGGACGGAAAAGATAACTCTATGTTCTCTGATTTATTCAATGGTGTCAACACTTCTAGTACACCAGATGGCAATTGTGATTCCAATCACACAAATCCGTTAGCAGGTTTTTCGGCGGCAGACATATCCAATGCAATGAATATGTTTCAATCTATGCAATCTGGCGCAGCGCAAACACCTAATAACACTGAAAACAAGCATCCTCCGAACAATAAGGATACTTCCCATTCCACCTCATCGGATCACTTTGAACAATCCATTCAAAGCATACTTGCAGAATATGACTTATCACAGGCGAGCGAATACGACAAAAATTATACAACCTTTGCCTCATCCAATGATGATGACACAAGGCATATTCTATAAATTGAAACAATATTATATTCAGGAGGATTTATTATGACTTATGAAGAACTACTCACCAGACCCGAATTTCAAAAGCTACACCCTGTAAAACAGCAAATCATCAAGGAAGTCGCTGAAAATAGCAAAAACACTTCCATCGAAAAGATGCTTCCCAAAATTATGTCTGTCAACAAAGAGCTCACCAGACGTAATCTTAATTTCACCAAATCAGAAACTACACTTCTGATTAGTGTACTAAAAGAAGGAATGACACCTGCAGAACAGCAAAAGGTAGATATGCTAATGGGATTCTTTCGCTAAGTAACAAAAGGGATGCTTCTGATGAAGAAATATCCCTTTTAATAATTTCATTCAATTCGTTTACCTGTCAGCCTATGTACCTAGCACAGTTTCCCGTAGCAATCATTTATTCATAGTACAGATTCGCTGTGGCAGCCATTACATTTTTATTCTGTTTCCAAACAGTTTGAAATTGATCAATGGATACCGGAGTACCATATCTTCCAATC
>CAYTOQ010000075.1:0-5040 GCA_964439445.1 uncultured Clostridium sp.
TATAGCATTGCTACTAGTAATGTTTGTCATTCCGTCACCTCTAAGCACCCGGGTAAATGCGTATTGCGAAGAGGTTTTCTACACAATAGATGAGTTGATATACGGACAGCATACAGATGTAACAGACTATACAAGTGCAATCAACCAAATGCAAAAGGATGGTGATTTGGGAGTTCAGTTAAATGAAGTACTATTAGATGGAAATCATTTTACCCTTAAATATAAAGTGATTAGTGATGTGCCGCGCTTTTTCACAATTGAAGAGGAAAATAGTGCGACCTATGAGGGTTATTATGATCTTGCTGTGGAAAGAGTTACAATCAATGGAAAGAGTAAAGAATATTCAGGTGATGAACTAGCGTATTTCTCCTTTGTCCAAGACAGTGAGGATGGATTGACGTATATAGTGGGAGATGACCTATGTTTATGTGATTTTCAGGAAATGTTACAGAATCCAGATGAAATGATAGATGTTAAGATTGATGTGATTGCTACGGATTTTGAAAAGGAAGACAATAGACACTATTCCTTTGCATTTTCAGTGGAAAATCGGATGCTGCAGCTTGAGACAAAGGAGATTCCATTCGAACATACTTTGACACAAGATGATGTCACTTTTAATTTTGAAAAGATTTGTATTAACGAATGTAGTCAGAAGATATATTTTCATGTGACGAATTTGCCAGACCAGGGGCTCGATATCTGTACGACACCAGAAAACAGGAGTCTATATCATTTTAGCTTAGAGGGAACAGACAATAGAGGAAATGAGGTCTTTTGTACCTTAGAAGAATTGAGAGATGGATATGGATATTTCCGGATTCGTGCATATAGCGATGTGGAGGGGTTAGATCCTGATGTAGAATATTATGATATGCAAATGGAATATATATGGGATGACCCAGAGCATTTGGTTGGTACGGATGAAGAGGAAGGTATTTTCTATGGAAGAAAGGGTACTGTAGGAGAGAGGTTTAGGATTGTATGTAATGAGTGATTTTTCAATGGTATTTTTCTCACTTTTTGCTTGTTTTTTTATGTTGTATATACTAAAATCAGAACAAAGGTTCGAAATAACAGATAAAGGATTGAGGTAGAATAACATGGAACAGCTTAGTTTATTTGATAACCGGGAACGCACAGCTCCATTGGCTAGTCGTTTGCGACCAGATAATTTAGATGAATATGTGGGACAGCAGCATTTAATTGGACCAGGGAAAATACTTAGACAATTGATTGAGAAAGACCAGATTTCTTCCATGATTTTCTGGGGACCGCCGGGAGTGGGAAAGACAACTCTTGCACGGATTATTGCCAAGCAAACCCAGGCGGAATTTGTGGAATTTAGTGCAGTAACTAGTGGAATCAAAGAGGTAAAGGAAGTCATGCAACAGGCAGAGGGAAACCGAAAGATGGGAATTCGTACCTTGCTATTTGCAGATGAGATACACCGTTTTAACAAAGCTCAGCAGGATGCATTTTTACCCTTTGTGGAAAAGGGAAGTATCATTTTGGTCGGTGCGACCACGGAGAATCCATCCTTTGAAATTAACTCGGCGTTGCTTTCAAGATGTAAGGTGTTTATCTTGAAAGCACTAGAGGAAGAGGATTTGACACGACTTTTAAAGCATGCGTTGGAAAGTTCCAAGGGACTTGGTAATATGCAGATTGCCATCGAGAATTCTCATTTGGCAGCAATTGCGAGGTTTGCTAACGGAGATGCTAGAACAGCCCTTAACACCTTAGAGATGGCGGTGTTTAACGGACAGATGAATGAAGAGGGAGTGCTTGTTGTTAATGAAGAAGTGCTTGCAGAATGTATGAATCGACGCTCATTGTTATATGATAAGAATGGTGAGGGACATTATAATCTCATTTCAGCTCTTCATAAGTCTATGCGTAACAGCGATCCAGATGCGTCAGTATATTGGATGTACCGGATGCTGGATGGTGGGGAGAATCCTTTGTATATTGCAAGACGTCTGGTGCGTTTTGCTAGTGAGGATATTGGTATGGCGGATTCTAATGCTTTGCAGGTGGCAGTAGCTACTTATCAGGCGTGTCACTTTTTAGGTATGCCAGAGTGTGATGTGCATTTAACACATGCGGTTGTGTATCTATCTATGGCACCAAAGTCCAATGCATTGTATCGTGCCTGTCTAACGGTGAAGGAAGATGTTAAGGAAATGCCAGCAGAACCAGTTCCGTTGCAGATATGTAATGCACCGACAAAGCTGATGGAAGAACTTAACTACGGAAAAGGATACATTTATGCCCATAATACAGAGGAGAAGTTATCAGCAATGCGGTGTCTGCCAGATTCCTTGAAGGATAGGCGATATTATGAACCAACTAGAGAGGGAGCAGAGGCACAGATAAAGGAGAGATTAGAAGAGATATTAGAGTGGAAAGAGCAACATAGGCAGGAATAGAAGATGGTTATGCTTTTTGAAAAAATAGAAACACTATTGCAAGAAGAAAGCTGTAGCAATTTGTAGAAAATATACGAGCATTAACACCTCACTAGGAATAAAATGTATGATATTGTACATAGTATTCAAAACTATATGTAATGGTAGTTTGTAATAAAATGCAATAGATATGTGAGGTATTGAGTATGAAGTTCAAAATTGTAGGTGATAGCTGTACCGACTTTTTACCAGAGGATAGAGCGAAGGAATACACGGTTACGGTTCCTCTGACCATTGAGGTTGGGGAAGAGCAAGTCATAGATGATGATAGCTTTAATCAGAAGGAGTTTTTGAAAAAGATTGCAGATTATGAAGGATGTCCGAAGTCCGCATGCCCGTCGCCAGAAGCCTATATGGAAAGCTTTGAGGGTGCAGAGGAAGTGTATGTGGTAACTCTTTCCTCTGGTCTTAGCGGCTCCTATAACAGTGCAGAGATAGCAAGAGAGATGTATTTAGAAGAACATCCGGATGCCAAGATTCACGTGTTTGATTCCAAGTCGGCGTCAAGTGGTCAGCTTCTGATAGCTCATTTAATTGAGAAATATGCATTAAATGGAATGTCCTTTGAAGAAATTGTAGATAAGGTGAGTGCATTTCGGGATGATTTGCATACCACCTTTGTATTAGAAAGCTTAGAAACCTTGCGAAAAAATGGAAGGCTGACCGGAGTGAAAGCAATGGTGGCAAATGCATTAAATATTAAGCCATATATGGCTGTAACCGATGGAACAATCAAGCAAATCGGACAGGCAAGAGGAATTCGAAAAGCCCTTGATAAAATGATTGATTACATCGGAGAGGTAGGAACCAATTTGTCAGACAAGGTGGTTGTAATCGCTCATTGTAATTGTATGGAGCGTGCCAAGAGCGTAGAGAGGAAGCTGGTCGAAAAGTATGGGTTTAAGGATTCCATTATTATCGATACCAAGGGAATTAGTTCTATGTATGCCAATGATGGTGGTGTGATTGTATCATTCTAGATTTTCGTCTGGTAAGGAGTCAACAACGTGGCGGTATTTTCCGAAGTTATATTGCTCTTTGTTTTGGGTAATGGTTCCGTATTCAATTGCCTGTGTCGGACAATTGCCAATACAAGCCATACAGTGAGTACAGTTGTCATTCCAAACGGGCTTTCCGTTTTCTAACTTGATGTTATTCAATGGGCATAGTTTGACACATTTACCGCAATCGATGCACTTATCTGTGGAATAAAAGTCTTTTGCACGAAGCTTTAATTTGCACCACACTGGATTAAATGGAACGGTAATGATGGTTTCAAATAGAAAGATATGTCTGGCTGTTAATTTGTTGCCAGCTTTAATATCTGCAACGACAGAAGCAATCTTTTCGTGGGATTGTAAAATACGATTTTCCACTTCTTCGGTACTTAACATAGGATAAGAATCGTTTGCCACATAATTTGATGGCATTTTAAATTCCGCATGACCCCGATAATTCATTTTTTTCTTGCGGAAGATGGACTTTGCCAATTGTCCGGAAATACCACAATAGCCACCGCTGGTAAAAATGAAATAGACATCCTTATTTCCGGTGAAGGTTTGTTTTTTTAAATATTTGCTCAGGAATCTAGGCATTTCACACACATAAACTGGTGCGCAGATGATAAAAGGTTTTTCGGAGTGGAGAACACTGTAGTCGTCCTCTTTTACTCTGTCAAGCAAATTGATACATTCGTCATCTAAGCGTTTTGCGAGTTCTTGGGCAACATATTCCGTATTGCCGGTTGCAGAAAAATATAGAATCATATAATACACCTCCAAGTAAACAATGGGAACATTATATGAATATGCAATAAAGGAGCTAAATATGCGTGGGCTATGTTTAACAGCACGATGGATTACATCTGGCACAGTATACTCTGGTGTATAAATTTTTATGCCTTTGAAAGGAAAGAAAACTATCTCAAAAGGATATCAGAGATATTTGGAAAATTATAAAGGACATCTTGGTTGATCTTGTATTTGGGTTTTACCACCGAATACAGTATATCAACTAGATGTCCCTTTTAAATGAAACTATTTCATTATTGAATTTGAATAATAGTAAGGTGTGCGGAAACCGGTCTGGTTCCTCCTGCAAGAGGAGTGATGCCGAGTGCCGCTGGGTTACCCGCAGGATTTCTAACGGTCAAAATAGAATTGATGACGGTTGTTTCCACAATTGCCATGCCAACTATCTGGGACGTACCTGTTGCGCGACCTGCTACCGTATATTCCAAGTCTGCACCATTTAAGGTCAATATTAACTGTCCTGCCTCTGTAACGCTTACTTGGAATAATACTTGATAAACGCCAATCTGTGCCAAATTGAATGAACTCGGGCCGGTTCTTGCAATATCCGAACCACTATTAGGACCATCCTGTGGAAAGCTGACATCGGTACCAGGAGCAACGGTTGCTGCGTTATCAGGTGGCATTAATGCGTAGAAATCTGCAAAATTCAATACGCCGCCTGCTGGACCTTGAGGTCCGGTTGCCCCAGTTTCGCCCGCTGGCCCTTGAGGTCCTGTTGGTCCCTGTGCACCTGCTGGTCCCTGGGGTCCGGTTGC
>CAYTOQ010000075.1:5140-12806 GCA_964439445.1 uncultured Clostridium sp.
CCTTGAGGTCCAATCGGTCCGGTTGCGCCTGTTGGCCCCTGTGGTCCTGTTGGTCCTATTTCACCTGCTGGACCCTGAGGCCCTACCGGTCCAGCTTCGCCTACTGGACCCTGAGGTCCGATTGGTCCGGTTGCACCGGTTGGCCCTTGAGGTCCTGTTGGTCCTATTTCACCAGCCGGACCCTGAGGTCCTGTTGGTCCTATTTCGCCTGCTGGACCCTGAGGTCCCGTTGCACCAGTTTCGCCTGTTGGTCCTTGAGGTCCCACGGGACCACGTTCACCTGCTGGTCCAATCGGTCCGGTTGCCCCAGTTTCACCCGCCGGTCCTTGAGGTCCTGTTGCGCCACGTTCGCCAGCCGGACCTTGAGGTCCTGTTGCGCCAGTTTCACCCGCCGGCCCTTGAGGTCCTGTCGCGCCACGTTCACCCGCCGGTCCTTGAGGTCCTGCTGGACCCTGTTCACCTTGAGGTCCCTGAGGGCCTACAGGACCTTGTGGTCCGGAAGGACATGTTGGACAACATGAACAATCATGCTTTTCATTGCAGCGTGAATTTGTCTGGTTGTTACAAGAATCATCATTACAACGATTATTATTGTTGTTAAAGAAATTCGTTCTATACATAATAATCCTTTCAATAGTATCAACTTTAATTGTATTATATGTTTTTTATTACATAATGACACTTTTTTTGGTGCAAATACCATTTCGTTGTGTGGAGATATGAAGGTAGTAAAAAATGGAAAAGATTTAAAGTTAAGCCATTCGCTTATTTTACATTGAACGGATGGCTTCATTTATGTTATTGTTAATGTAATTGTTTTAAAAGGAGAAATAGATATGCGGCGAATTGTACTATTTGATCTAGATGGAACCCTGACAGACCCGGGACTAGGAATTACCAATTCTTTTATTTATGCCCTTGATAAATTTGGGATTTCTGTGGAAAATCGAAGGGAACTATACAAATTTATCGGACCACCGTTATTAAATTCCTTTATGGATTTTTATGGCTTTGATGAAGAAAAAGCAAATCAGGCGGTCACCTATTATCGCGAGCTATACAATGTGACTGGCAAGTTTGAAAATGAGGTATATGAGGGTGTTCTAGAAATGTTGCAAGCCCTAAAAGAGCAAGGTTTTCCATTATTAGTGGCAACATCCAAACCAGAGTATCTGGCAAAGGATATATTGGAGCATTTTTCCATGGCAGAGTATTTCTGTGTGATTGCGGGAAGTGACTTAGAGGGTGTGAGAAATACAAAAGGAAAAGTAATCGATTATGCATTGAATCAGTATGCAAAGCAAAGCGACATGTCCATGGAAAAAGTCAAGGAAAATGCAATCATGGTGGGGGACCGTTTCCATGATATTCACGGTGCAAAAGAGAATGGAATCGAATCTATTGGTGTGCTATATGGTTATGGTAACAGGGAAGAATTCGAACAAGCTGGCGCAGAGTATATAGTGGAAAAGCCAGAGAATATCGTAACAATCGTTCAAGGGTAAGGATACGTTTTATGAGTATCTTGTTATGCTCTTAAGGAAGTATAATAAACCCAAGAATTACAAGTAGGTTTTGGTAGAAAACCATTGAGAAAAGAAGAGAATTCAAGTATGATAGAAAAACAGTGTGTATAAAATGAGCCGAATGTGTCTGTTCGGTTGGGCTATGAATTGCCCTATGAATTCAAATATGAAATAAAGGAGTGCAGAGAATCTGCAAGGAGAAGATGATGCATGTATTAAAGCAGAAGGCAAGTGATAAAAAGCGATATATATTATTTGCCCTGATGATGTTATTGGTTGCTACATTTAGCATTGGGTGTGGCAAAGCGGAAACCGTGGTGGAAACCAAGGTGATTGCTACTGTAGCTGACTTAGAGGGGATAAATATTGGTGTACAGCTTGGAACAACTGGTGATATTTACGCTTCCGATTATGAGGGTGATGAAGCCGGCACGAAGATTACCCGTTTTAATAAGGGTACTGATGCGGTTCAGGCATTGAAGCAGGGAAAGGTGGATTGTGTCATTATTGACGAGCAGCCTGCTAATGCCTTTGTTGAAAAGAACCCGGAGTTATCTGTTTTGGAAGAGGAGTTTGCCGTTGAGGATTACGCCATTTGTGTTGCAAAGGATAATACAAAGTTAAGAGACCAGATAAATGAGGCGTTGGGAGAGCTTCAGACCGAAGGTGTCATTGCGGATATTATCAAGAACTATATCGGTGATGACACAAAGGGTAAGACACCTTATGTTTCACCGGAAGATATAGACCGAAGCAATGGTACACTTACTATGGCAACGAACGTGGCATTTCCGCCATACGAGTATTATGAAAATGGTGAGCCAACCGGAATTGATGTGGATATGGCTCGTGCAATTGCGGATAAGCTGGGAATGGAATTGGTTGTAAGCGATATGGAGTTTGATTCCATTATTATTGCGGTACAGTCAGGAAAAGCGGACGTAGGTATTGCAGGAATGACTGTGACGAAGGACCGGTTGAAAAATATTGATTTCACAGATTCCTATACAACTGCAAAACAGGTTATTATTGTGAAGTCGAAAGAGACGCAAACAACACAGAGCTTTACGGATAAATTATATGAGACATTTATAGTGGATAACCGTTGGGAATACATTCCAAAGGGATTGTGGAATACAGTGATTATCACCATTTTGGCAGGCTTGATTGGTATCGTATTAGGGTTCTTGATTGCTATTATTCGTGTCGCTCATGACAGAAGTGGTGAAGATGGAGTTGTACTTGCGATACTCAATGCGATTGCGAAAATTTATTTGACGGTATTCCGTGGAACGCCGGTTGTGGCTCAGCTTTTGATTATGTACTATGTTGTGTTTGCGAATGTTAAGGTGAATCCGATTTTTGCGGCTGTGTTAGCATTTGGTTTGAACTCGGCAGCCTATGTGGCAGAGGCAATTCGTTCTGGTATTGTTGCCATTGAGATTGGACAGTTTGAGGCTGGACGAAGTCTTGGATTTACCTATGGGCAGACCATGTGGAATATCATTTTACCACAGGCAATTAAGAATTCTTTGCCGGCAATGTGTAACGAGTTTATCTCCTTGTTAAAGGAAAGCTCCATTGTAGGTTATGTAGGACTTATGGACTTGATGAAGGCAGGCGATATCATTCGAAGCAACACCTATGAAGCGATGATTCCATTGCTTTCCGTTGCATTGGTATACCTGGTAATTGTCATGATTATGACCGCAGGAGTGAATCGCTTGGAGAGGAGGTTGAAGAAGGATGCCAGATAGAGAAGTGTTGATTGAAGTGAAGGACTTATGCAAGTCTTACGGTGAGAACACAGTATTAGAAAACCTTAGCACCAACATTTATAAAGGCGAAGTAATTGCCATTGTCGGCCCGTCTGGTTGTGGTAAGTCTACATTTTTACGTTCCTTAAATCTCCTGGAACGTCCGGAATCCGGTGAAATCCTTTTTAATGGTGTGGATATTACAGATAAGAAAGTGAACATTAATAAGGTTCGTGAGAAGATTGGAATGGTGTTTCAGCAGTTTAATCTATTTCCTAATATGACGGTGAAGGAAAATATTATGCTGGCACCGGTAAAGCTAAAGGTGATGGGGAAGGAACAGGCATCTAAGAGGGCGGATGAGTTGCTTGCCCGAGTTGGCTTGAGTGATAAGGCGGATGCGTATCCGGGCAATCTTTCTGGTGGACAAAAGCAGCGTATCGCTATTGCAAGAACGATGGCAATGAATCCGGATGTGATTTTGTTTGATGAACCGACCTCTGCTCTTGACCCGGAGATGGTTGGTGAGGTGTTAGAGATTATGAAGGAGCTTGCAGCAGAGGGAATGACCATGGTGGTGGTGACTCACGAGATGGGATTTGCCAGAGAGGTGGCAAGCCGTGTCATCTTTATTGATGAGAAGACAATTATGGAAGATACGACACCGAAGGAATTTTTTGAGAATCCGAAAAACCAGAGACTTAAGGACTTTTTATCTAAAGTAAAATAATCAGCCAATAAGGGGATGTTTTAAGTGAGGCTGTGAAAAGACTTTTTTGCGTTAAGAACAGGTAAGCCGTGTAGAAATGATTAAGCGATTTAATTCAAAGGGCAATCATGAAAATGGTTGCCCTTTCTTTCGTCTATATGGTACTATAGAATACAGTGAAAATGAGAATAATTTGGGAGGAATCACACTATGAATTGTATACATGTACCAAAGATTTTAATGCCGAACACAGACGTGGATTTATATAAATGGTCTGTTGTAGCCTGTGACCAGTTTACATCTCAGCCGGAGTACTGGAAGGAGACAGAAACAAATGTAGGAGCTGCACCTTCTGCCTTGAAGCTTACTCTTCCGGAGGTATATTTAGAGACAGAGGATGAGCAAATGAGAGTGGATGCTATCCATGCAACCATGCAGCAGTACCTTGCAGATGGAACCTTGCAGGAATATCCAAAGGGATTTATGTTGATTGAGAGAAGCTTTGGAAAGCGATATGCAAGAAATGGGTTGATTGTGGAAGTAGATTTAGAAACCTATGAGTATAAGAAAGGTGCACATAGTCTTACCAGACCAACCGAGATGACAGTAGAAGAGAGAATACCACCACGGCTAAGAGTCAGACAGACCGCAACGGTGGAGATTCCACATATTATGTTGTTGATTGATGACCCGCAGGAAACTGTAATTGAGCCATTGATGGCAAGAAAGCAGGAATTTCAGCAGATTTACGATACCGACTTGATGCAAAAGGGTGGACATATCGCTGGCTGGTTTATACCAGAGGGGGAAGAGACAGACCGCATTATGTATCTGATAGAGCAGTTGGCTGATAGGGAAGCATTTAATGCCAGATATGGTTTGAAGGAAGATTATCCGTTGCTTAATTTTGCAGTGGGAGATGGTAACCATTCTATGGCAACCGCCAAGGCAGCGTGGGAGAATATCAAGCAGAATTTAACCGCAGATGAAATGGAAACACATCCGGCAAGATTTTGTCTTTGTGAGATTGTAAATATTCACGACAAGAGCTTAGAGATTGAACCAATTCACAGAGTTGTATTCAACGTAGATGAGGATGAGCTACTAAAGGCAGCGGATACATATTACAGCGCACATGGTTGCAAATTAGTTGTTCGTGATGCGACGAGGGAGCCTTACGCGACTGCTAAGGAGCATGCATTTGTACTATGTTCGACAGAGGGACGTAAGTTGATTAAGGTAGAAAACCCGGCTTGGGGAATTGCAGTTGCTACCTTGCAGAATTTTTTGGATGATTATCTTTCAAAGAACAGCTTAAGCAAGATTGATTACATTCATGGAATTGATGTGGTGGACAGCTTAAGCTCTAAGCCGAATAACATTGGGTTCATTTTGCCAGAGGTGAAGAAGGAAGACTTATTCATCGGAGTAATTAAGGATGGTGTGCTTCCTAGAAAGACCTTCTCCATGGGTGAAGCCAATGAAAAGAGATATTATATGGAGTGTAAGCGGATTGTTTTATGATGTGACACGGGACATTCGTGAAAGAGTCTTTAAAATACATAATTGTGAAAAGGAAAGCCTTAGAACTGTGATGGTTCTAAGGCTTTATGTATAGATTCATTTATTTCTTCAAGAGAGCATTCAATGGATTTTTAAGCCTCCGGCTGAAAAATTTTACTATGATACCGGTCAGGAACGCAGAAATAATGGTTCCTTCCCTTATACCCACAATGGTAAAATCAAAAAACAATAATGACAGTAGAATGGATACAATTACACATATAATATCAAATGCTATTTTTACATTGCCAAATTCATGGGCAGTTGTGTCAGAAATTGCTTTTACAAATGCTTCTCCTGCGTTCATGATTACATTTGCGATTACAGCTAACGAAATACCAAAGCCAAGAATGGTGATTCCGATAAGCACTAGGATAATTCTTATGAAATAGGAGTCTACAGGGATGGATGACACCATCCACATTCCTAAATCGGTAAACCAGCCAAATATAAATGATAGAGGGACTTGTAACAGTTGTATTCGTTTAAAGTTTTTTCGTAGTAGAATGATTTGTCCGGCAATCAGAACACAGTTCCAGATAATCAGCCAGGTTCCCATAGAAAAAACCGTGTATTTGATACTCAATATATTGGCTACAGATGAAATTGGTGAAATACCTAATTCTGCGTGCTTTGTAAATGCAACACCGATTGCTGCAAAAAACAGACTCACGATAAATAATAGATAACGTTTAGTGATTTCAATTTTGCTCACGAATAACATCTCCTTTCGCAAAGCCATTATATCATGTTTTTGCAAAAAGTTCATTTGTGTTTTTTGTGAAACTTCTTTAAATTTCAGACATATAATGGTATAATATGGAGGACAATTGAGTTTCGTGCAAGGGAGAAATTGTCAAGTTTTGATTACGACCAAAATTAGTAATTCATTTATTATAAAATCCAGCAGAAAGAGGGTAGATGTTATGGGGAAGCAGATTATTATTTCCGTTGGTAGAGAGTTTGGCAGTGGTGGTCATGAGATAGCAGAAAAGCTTGCGAAGCATTATGATATTCCACTGTATGGCAAAGAGATTTTTGATCATATTGAGACGAATGGTTCGATTAGCTCAGATGTGGCAAAGTATTTTGATGAAAAGCCGGTGAATCCGATTTTTTATCCGGTTTCCATGGATGGCAGTTATCTTCCGCTAGAGCAGACGGTGGCGAATCATATTTTTGATTTTATTCGTAAGAAGGGGAATGAGGAACAAGAATCCTTTGTGATTGTAGGACGCTGTGCGGAATATGTTTTGAGAGAGAATGAGAATATGGTTAGTGTTTTTATCTTAGGTGATAAAGAGTGTAAGCAAAAGCGAGTTATGGAAAAGTTCAACCTAGATGAAAAAGCCGCACTGAATCGTATGAAGAAAGAGGATAAGATGCGTAAGACCTATCACAATTTTTATGCAGATGGTAAATGGGGAGATTCTAGAAGCTATGATATTTGTGTGAATAGTTCAACATTAGGTGTAGATAAGACGGTGGAAGCGTTGATACAGTATGTGGATTCCTTTATGGAGAAATAAGTATATATAAGGAGTGTCTATGCAGGTAATGGGGATATGGCACTTCTTGTTTATAAATATTATTTATATAGGAGGTATTTATTAAATGGCAAACAGATTTGTATTGAACGAGACAAGTTATCATGGGGCAGGTGCAATTACAGCGATTGCAGACGAGATTAAGGGACGAGGATTTGCGAAAGCATTTGTATGCTCGGATCCGGATTTGATCAAATTTGGGGTTACGAAGAAGGTTACAGATGTGTTGGACAATGCATCCATTGTATATGAGATTTATTCCAATATTAAACCAAATCCGACAATTGAGAATGTGCAGACTGGTGTGGAAGCATTTAAGGCTTCTGGTGCAGACTGTATTGTGGCAATTGGTGGTGGTTCTTCAATGGATACAGCGAAAGCAATCGGTATTATCATTGAGAACCCTGAGTTTGCGGATGTGAGAAGCTTAGAAGGTGTTGCACCTACGAAGAACAAATGCGTACCAATCATTGCAGTACCAACAACTGCTGGTACCGCAGCAGAGGTTACTATCAATTACGTTATCACAGATGTTGAGAAGAATCGTAAGATGGTTTGTGTAGA
>CAYTOQ010000076.1:0-12786 GCA_964439445.1 uncultured Clostridium sp.
CTTGTATGCAGTAGCATATACACTGAAAATGAGCTATAAGACAGATTACAAAATAGAAGGATTTTTCGAGTATGTGGTTCCACCACTAGAAGGCTTTTGGTGGCAGGAGAATGTGAAAGGAATTGATTATTCCAACAAATCCACATTTCATTGGATATCAGTAATTCGGTTACCTGACTTTATTACAAAGAAGGATTTCGATTGGGCAGTTCAGACAGCTACGGCTAAGAAGAAAATGGATTGCTCTTCGGCAGAGTTTCTAACTATCGAGGAAGGACTTTGTGTACAGATTATGCATTTTGGTTCCTTTGATGATGAACCAGCAACTGTGGCGCTTATGGATGCATTTTTACAAGAGAACGGATATGAAAATGATATCAATGAAACGAGATTACATCATGAGATTTACATGTCGGATGCAAGAAAAGTAGCACCAGAGAAGTGGAAGACAGTAATCAGACATCCGATTAAGAAATAGAATTGGAGAAAATGATATGAAGATAGTAATCATACACGGACAAAACCACAAAGGAAGCTCCTACAATATAGGCAGAATGGTAGTTGACAAGATACAAGCAGAGAAAGATATTACAGAGTTTTTTCTACCGAGAGATTTGAACCATTTCTGTGTGGGCTGTTACAATTGTGTGGAAGATGAAAGTACTTGTCCGTTTTACGAAGAAAAGAAAAAGATTATGGATGCAGTGGAAGCAGCAGACTTATTGGTGTTTACCACACCAACTTACGGTATGCGCGCGTCCGCACCTATGAAGAGCTTTATTGATTTGACATTTACTTATTGGATGGTACATAAACCGAGAAAATGTATGTTTGAAAAGAAAGCATTGGTAGTGTCCACAGCAGCCGGAAACGGAATGAAATCTGCAATGAAGGATATCACGAATACCTTGCTTTACTGGGGCGTACCTTATGTGAAGACTTATGGAGTTGCTGTTCAGGCAATGAACTGGAAGTCAGTGGCTGAAAAGAAGAAAGAGGCAATTGAGAAACAAACAGATAAACTAGCTTCACAATTATCGAATGAACGTAAACCTAGAGTTGGTATCAAAACAAAAGTATTATTTGCTATGATGCGGATGATGCAAAAAGCAGGTATGGGCTCAAGTCCTACGGAAATGCAGTATTGGGAAGAACAGGGCTGGTTTGAAAATGGTCGACCTTGGACGTAAATTATATTCAATTGAAATTACTTTATTTATTTTTGTGTGATGAAATTGTTATTTCACTAGGGATGTATGTGTATGACTATTACATTAAGCCAAGGAAGCTATGAACGACCAAAGTGGCTTGCTGCAAATTAACGTGCAAATGTGTTGAATAATATGTGACGCATGTGTATAATATAACATATAAAAAATAGTTTGCAGATTATTTTAAATGCATGATTGGGGGAATTGATATGCCTAATATTAAACCTATTTCAGATTTAAGAAATTATACGGCAGTTATAAATGAAGTTGCATATGGCAACCGCGTATACCTTACACGAAACGGACATGGTCAATGTGCCATTATAGATATGAAGGAGCTTGATGAATTAGACAAGCAGAAGGCACTTTACCAGCTTATGAGTAAGCTAAATGAGGCGGAAATATCTATTCGTGAGGAAGGAACTATATCGGCAGATGATTTAGAAGCAGAATTGGGGGTATAGTGCTTGAAGAAAGTTGAGTATTCCCAGATTGTAAGACGTAAGTTGAAAAATTTAAAGGTGCGACTTACAAGAGAATTTGGTATCACTACCACAACTCAGGAATCGGTGGATTACTGGGATGAGTAGTGTTGTCGTTTATATATGAATGTTCTGCCAAGACGTCTCATTTATGCGAGGGTGGTCTTTTTATTTCTACATAAACAACTCAATCAACAACACCGTACCACAACAAGTGATAGCAACCTTGAACAAATCAAATCCAAACCAAGCAACAAGTATTCCAATTACTAGTGCAATTGCTCCGGAAATAGGACTCTGGGTTGCATGAATAATGGCTGGAAAAGTCATTACAGCTAAAGTCACATACGGTACATAATAAAGGAATGACTGTATGAACTGGTTATTTATTGGTTTTCGAATTAAAGTCAGTGGCAGAACACGAATCGCATAAGTTACCGCCGCCATAATGAATATGTATATATAGACATTCTGTGTCATGGTTCTACCTCCTCTACATTATCATGCATGATATCACTATCTTCAAGAGTATCGTATTCCTTTATACTGTTCTTGCTGGAATCAACCTCTTTCTTATCTTCATTTTTCTCATCCATCTTCTTCGGAAAAGCAATCGCCGCAACCGCTGAAATCACAACTGTTAGAATAATGGTTCTCGTTCCATCTGTCATATCTCTCAAAAGCGGAAGATATGTACTAGCGTAACTTGCGGCAAAAGAAACCACCACTAATCCCGCAATGATTTTATCCTTTCTTGCTGGCGGAATGATGACTGCAAGGAACATTCCATACAGTGCAACACTAAATGCACTCACTAAGCGAAGAGGTAGCATATTACCGGCGATAATCCCAAGGGACGTACCAAGTGCCCAAGGAAATGCGGAGGTAATAAATGCACCATAGCTATAATAAGGATTTAAATATCCAGGTCTTGCAATGGCAATTCCAAAAAGCTCATCAGTAATGCCAAATGCCATGAGCAACCGATGTTTTACCGACAATTCTGGTTTCATTCGCTGGCTCATAGCGGTACTCATAAGCAGGTATCTTGCATTGGCAACCAATGTGGCTATGGCAATTTCTATATAAGCAGCCCCTGCCGCAATGGATAAAAATCCCACATATTCTCCTGCGGATGCCATACAGAGCAGACTTACCACAAATCCCTGAAGGGGAGTAAGTCCTGCGGTTTTTGCAGCGATTCCAAGGGAAAAGGAAACCGCAAGGTAGCCAAGTCCGATGGGAATACCATTTTTCAGTCCAATGCGGAATGCAGATTTATTTTCTTTTGAATTCATACAATATTCATTCTTTTGCGTAGTCATGTTATTTCTCCTTCAACGTAACTGTGATATTATAGCACTATCTTTCAAGATAGTAAATTTTTAAAAATATTATAAAATTTCGTGAGTAAAAAATGATAATTTGAAAATTAATTTTTTTCAATCCAATCGCACATTTTACGAATCTCAATCGTTTATATAGTGAAAGGCCTTTCAGATGTGCACAGATTCGTAACTGAAGTATGTCAGCTACGCTGACGCGAATCTGGCACCAAGACTCGCAAGCGAGTCTTGAAAAAGGTTATCTTACATGGCGGAGACGTCTGACATTTAAGATAAAGCAAATACGAATAGTTAGGATGGTAAGCTTGTGGATACAAGAGAATACGAAAAAGTAGTAACAAAATATATGGATACCGTATACAGAATTGCCATAAGTCATACCAAGGATGCGCTAGATGCGGATGATGTGGTACAGCAAACCTTTATGAAGCTACTTACAAAAAATGTGAACTTTACAGATGAGGAGCATATGAAACGCTGGTTAATCCGGGTATGTATCAATGAATGTAATAGCTTGTTTTCTTCTTTTTGGCGAAAGAATGTGAATTTGTTTGATAACAATTCGAGTGAGGAGAATGGGACAACGCAAAGCTATGAGCCTTCATTTATGCAACAGGAGGATAGCGACTTATACGAAGCGGTGAAAATGCTGCCGGCAAAATGCAGAATTGTTATATATCTGTTTTATTATGAGGGATATTCTACAAAGGAAATTGCTGAGATTATACATGTCAGAGAAGCAACAGTGCGAACCAGACTTGTTCGAGCGAGAAAATTATTAAAGGAAGAGCTTACGGAGGCGTGGGACTATGAAGAATAAAGAAAAAGTGGAGAGAGTATATAACGAAATTCATGCACCGGAAGCGTTAGTATGGAAGGTGATGGATATGAGTAAGGAAAAAGAAACAAAGAGATTTAAAACAAGAAATGTAGTAAAATATGCAGTATGCACTTTGGCAATTATGATGCTAACATTTGTCGCATCCAATGGAATTTGCTACGCAGCAACCGGTGAATCGTTGGTTACTAAGATTAAGGTGACAATCAATGGTGAAGAGAAGCAGGAGGATATTAACTGGACCAAGGATGGAGATACTTACCAGGGAGAAGTAACAATTCCAGGTGAGGATGGTTCTGAAACAACGGTAGTTATTGATGCAGAGAATGCGGAAGCGTTTGACACAGATATTATTATCGAGTCAGGCGATGAAGCGGAGGAAGACGGTAGCGTCGTAGAAGAAAGCGTAACCTTAGAAATCAAAGATAGTGAGAATGTAAATTCTGTATCGATTGAAAATGAAGAAGAAACAGAAAAATAATATAAGAATGGCTATTAGACATTAAAACTGTGAGAGGAAGGATAGATGATTTCTATGCTTCCTTTTTAGTTGCACACAAGAAAATGTATGAAAAAGATTTTGGCGTTTTCAAATGTTTTTTTTAAATTATATTATGAGTAAGTTGAAACTACGTTTTAGTTATTGTATAATTCGATTGAAATTTAAACCAAAAATGATTTATGAAAGAAAGAGGATATAGACATGAAACCCTGGGAGAATAATATACGAAAAGTTGTTCCTTATGTACCGGGCGAGCAGCCTAAGGACAAGGACATTATTAAATTAAATACCAACGAAAACCCTTATCCACCATCCCCTAAGGTGTTAGGTGCAAGGCAGGAGTTAGAGCGACTTCGCTTTTATCCAGACCCGGTTTGTAAGGATTTGGTGGATGCACTTGCTAACTATCATGGTTTATCTAGCGACCAGGTATTTGTAGGTGTTGGTTCCGATGATGTATTGGCAATGTCGTTCCTTACATTTTTTAATTCCGACAAGCCAATCTTTTTCCCAGACATTACATATAGCTTTTATGATGTATGGGCAGACCTTTACCGCATTCCATATGAGACAAAGGCATTAGATGAAGATTTCAAGTTAGTTGCCAGTGATTATTATGCACAAAATGGTGGTGTGATTTTTCCTAATCCAAATGCACCAACTGGTTTGGCAGCAGACCTATCATTTGTACGAGATGTATTAGACCACAATCAGGATGTGATTGTAATTGTGGATGAAGCGTATGTTGATTTCGGCGGCGAGTCTGCACTTTCTTTGATTGATGAATACGAGAATTTGTTAGTGGTTCGCACGTATTCTAAGTCCCGTTCTATGGCAGGTATGCGTATCGGTTATGCGATGGGTAATCCGGCACTTATCAAGGCAATCAATGATGTAAAATATAGCTTTAATTCCTATACTATGAGCTATCCATCCATTGTAATGGGTGTTGCCAGTGTGGAAGATGATGCATACTTTAAGGAAATGGTAGCAAAAGTCATCAGCACAAGAGAATGGTTTGAAGGAGAATTGACAAGGCTTGGTTTTACTTATCCAAAGTCTAGCACTAATTTTGTATTTGCCAGTCACGAAAGCGTTCCTGCAAAGGAAATTTTCGAGGCTGCAAGACAGGAAAAGATTTTTGTCCGCTATTTTAATAAGCCAAGAATTGATAATTACTTACGAATTTCCATTGGTACAGATGAGGAGATGAAAGCTTTGGTAGAATTTTTGGAAGGCTTTCTAAAATGATAGGTTTTCTTGTGTTTGTAACACACATTAATTAAAATTTCTATGTAAGATAGAAATTAGTACTTGACGAAAAGAGCTTAATTCGGTATGATAATTGCACGCATATCGGATTAAGCTTTTTGCTTATCTGGGTACATTCGTACCAAAATTTCCATATATGAATTGAATATAAGTATATCAATATGGTTTCTTTTTTATCGATATAGGTTCGTTTTGTGATTTTGACAACATAATTGGATAAAGGAGAAAAATATATGAATTATCAAGAATTTTTGGATTATATTAAAGAAAATCTTCCAGAAGTAATGAATGCAAGAGTGTTGGAGCATAGAAAGCTCCAGAATGATTCGGAGAAGAATGAAGCGGAAGTTTGTTATGAGGCGAATATTCACAAGATTACCAAGAATAATGGAATTGTATTAGATGGAGTTACGCTTTTGAATAAGGGAGAACATATGGCACCTAATGTGTATTTGAATTCCTATTTTGAGAGTTATCAGATGGGAAAACCATTAAATGTCATTATGGAAGAGATTATTCTCTGTTATGAAAAAGCAAAGAATGAAACGGTGATGGATGTGATGGATCTTTCTGACTTCACAAATGTTAAGGAGCGAATTGTACTTCGTCTGGTAAATTATGAGAAGAACAAAGAACAGTTAGAGTCTTGTCCACACAAAAGATTTTTAGATTTGGCAATTACATTTCGTTTTCTTGCAAAGGTGGATGAGTTTGGTTTGGCAAGTTCTCTCGTTGGAAACAAAGAATTTGAGCTTTGGAATGTTGAACTAGAGGAATTGTATCAGATTGCAATGTTTAATACGATGAGGGAATTTCCATGGAAAATGGATTCTTTGGTCAAGGTGGTTACAGAATGTTTTGGCGAACGTTTGCCGAAGCATATACGAGAAGAGTTTGAGGAGGATATAAAGAACATTGAGAATGTAGAAAATCGAGTAAACATGTACGTATTAACAAATAATGTAGGTCTCAATGGTGCTACGAGTATTATATATGACAATGTTGTGAAGAATTTTGCAAGTGTACATAGCTCCAATGTTTTTATATTACCATCTAGTGTACACGAGGTTATGTTGGTTCCGGAGAAGGATGAGACAGATGCAGAATTTTTACAGGAGTTAGTAATAGAGGCAAATCAAAGTGCGGTAGGTTTGATTGATTTATTGTCAGATCATATCTACTACTATAATCGAGAGCAGGATCAACTACTTATGTATGACAGTGTGAATATTTAGTTGAAAGGAAGATGAATATGAAAAAAAGAATAATTGCTTGGATTTTCGTTGTTGCTTTTTTACTATCTGTCTTTCGTACGTCGCATCCTGTCTTTGCTGATAGTGAATACTATATGGTGGCGGATACAATAGATACTGACCAACTGACGACCGAAGAGGAAGTAGTAACAGAAAATGTAACCAATCAGTCAGAAGACACAGAGCTTGAGGTGGAATGGTCGGAAACTACAGAGATAGAGAATGCAGGGGAGATGACCTCAAATGCAGATGAATACACAAAAGAAACAATAGAGGCAGAAGGGGAGGATGAAATAGTTTGCTCCCTATGGGACATAGAACAAGTAAAAGCAGAACAGAAAAGTATAGGAATTGTCTTTGCACAAAGGGAATGGGCTTCCGGTCATTTTGTGTGGTATGTCAGTAATGGTGACGGAAGACATTACGTTTTTTGCTTGGAAAAAGGAAAAACAATGAAAAGTGGTATGTTTAATGTATCCAAGTATTCTGGGTTGTTTGGAACAAAAGCAAATACTTTTCGAATTGCATATGCATTAGATTACTTTCACTCGAAGGGAGGTTGGAGTTCAGAAGAAGGTTATGTTGATACGCAGTATGCTATATGGAACCAAGGTTCTTCCGATATATCAAAAAAAATTATAGAAGGTGCTTCTAATTTATGGAAATTAACAGAACTGAATACATCACGACAAAATGGGAGTAGTAGTTATTCCGCAGCGGTAGGTGCGATTACGCAATCACAAATTGATACTGCAACAGAGCGAAAGAATTTAGATGTTCCATTACATAAAGTATATGTAGATGCAGAAAAGGAGAATGGATATGAGATTAATTCAACAATCTCAATCAATGGTTCCGCATGGAAATATTATGCAAATTCCAATAATACATTTTCATCTGGAATAGAGGTAATGGGTTGTTATGATTCGGAAGGAAAACAGATTTCTTCAGAAGTCGCTAATGCGAATGTCAATTCAAATGGAAATCTTGATATTCATATAGATTGGGATGAAAACGATACTTTGGCAAGAGGAGATAATCCTGTAACAGTTATAATGCGTGTGAATAGTAATTATGAAGGGACAACAAAATTAGACTATCTTCAAACTGCATATGATGAAAAAACACAGACATTATCATATAGTGCGGATTTTTCGTCGCCAGCCTATTTTGCTTTGAAGGTGTATTGTGATTCGGACACCATACCAACAGGAATTCATATGAACAAAGTGGATGAGTTTGGTAATCCAGTGCATGATGTGACGTTTGCTATTCAGGGAAGAAACGATGATGGTGAGATAATTCCTACATACTATTTTAATGCCGAGGATTATATTGTTATAGATAAAGCAGGAACATATAACATTATTGAGGCAGCTCAGCCAGCAGATTTGGTTCGGTATGAAGACCCGAGTACAGGCAATCCGAATATAGCAATAATACAAGTTGACGAAGTAATCGAGGGAGAGACGATCAAGCTAGTTGCGACTTGTATATATAAAGGTGAAAATGTTACGGTGTCGGAAGATTCCTTAACCTATACGGTACCAAATGATTATTATGATGGTAGTGCATATTTGAAAAAGGTAGGAAATATATTCGTTACTTATGATAATGGAAGATTCGTATATAAAAAGCGTGATTTGGAGAATGTACAATTTGAATTATACGCTGCTGAAAATATATATGCAGGCAATATGTTGTTGTTCGAGGCAGACCAATTAATTACCAATGAAGTTTTGAATAATTCTGTCTGGAATACGGTGGGACAACACAATGCGCATATTGATACACACACAGGTAAAGATGGATATATTCATTATAACAATTTGCCTGTAGGTCATTATTATCTAGTTGAAACCGAGACTCCTTATGAAGGATATTGGGTGGCAGGTAGCCGTATTACGTTCGAAATTTTGGCAGGAAAGACTGTTCCTGTGTTGGCAGTGGATGGTTTGGAAGAAGGGGAATATATGAACAATCCGGTATATGCAGATTGTTTAATCAAGAAAGAGAGTGTTCAGGGTGAACCATTATCAAATGCTGAATTTACATTGTATGCGCATATCAGTAACACAAATTTTGATGGATATAAACTATTTACGGTAGAACAAACAAAACCTGCGGTGATAGCGAGGAATAATGGAATCGAGACAGTTGAGGAAAATCAATGGATTCCACTTGAAACTATGAGTACAAATAGCAATGGTGAAGCATATTTTGAAATGACATTGCCATATGGAAAATATATGGTAGTGGAAACATATCCGCCGCATGATACAGAAAAAAGCTATTCACTATCAAATGAGGTATATCAGTTTGAACACACTGTAAAAAGTAGTGGAAATTTTGCTTCTGGTGCTTTGTTCACACATACATTTACCGATGTAGAAAAAAGTAATTTTATATTAATTAAAAAGACAGGGGAACAATTGGTGGATGCAATGACAATAAATACCCAATATGGAGATTATAAGGAATTACTTTTCGAAAATATGACCGTTGAGAATGTTGAATTTAATATATACAACTCTGATGGTGATATAATTGAAAGTCTTCGTACAGATAAAAATGGTGAAGCGAAAAGTAGTAATCTTAATCCAGGTATTTATTATGTGGAAGAGATTAAGAATAACGGAACGCTGAAATTAGATTCTTCGAAAAAGAAGGTTATATTAGAGAATAATGAAACGGAAACAATCCAAATAAAAGAAGTAGAATTTTATAATGAAGCGGTAAACACTTTGCTGCACATTTACAAAATGACAGAGTGTGCAAGTTTATCAGAGACGCTTCCTTCGGGTGTGAGCAGTTCTAATAATATATATCAATATACAAACCACAATGTATCAGATGTGGTATTTGGTATTTTTACGAGGGAGGATATTCGCAATGTGCAGGGTGTAACAATAGTTAAGGCGGATTCCTGTGTGGGATATTGCGTAACCGATATGGACGGTATTGCAAATTTTACAAATCGTCTTGTTAATGGAAATTATTACTGGCGAGAACTACAAGGCGTTTCAAATGCACATCTACTAGAAGATAATGTATATGATTTTACAATTCAGCTAAAAGGAGAGGATGTGGAAGTGGATTTGAATTCAAAAGATAATCCTCTTATAAATTATATGCATAAGGGTAGTATTAAAGTTATCAAAACAGATGGTGTATCAGAACAGAAATTGATGGGGGTAGCATTTACTCTATATGATGCGGCAAACAATGAGCTGGGAGAATTTGTTACAGATGAAAATGGTGAAATATATATCGAAGCTTTGCCTATTGGACGTTATTATTTAAAAGAAACTCAGACTTTGCAAGACTATATTCTGGATGAAAATAAGTACACAATTGATTTGTCTAGCGGTAACTTGGAACAGATATTAACAATAACCAATCAAAAATTCGAGCAGAGTACAGAAAATATGGAGAAAAAAGATACATCTGTAACAAAAGGAAAGGTTAAAACTGGAGATGATAGCAGAATAGTAGTTTTTGCAGCAGTGTTAATGGTAATTTTGTTTGTATTCCTGGGTGGAATAAGATTAATTCGAAAGGATGATGAGTATGAAACATTTAAAACCAATGATTAGAATGTTTATATTATGTGTATTGTGCGCATTATTTCATATGGAAGTACAAGCGCAAACGGTGGATACTGTGATAGAACGAGAAATAAAATTAGAGAATCTTATAATGTCGGCTGACGAAAGTATCGTTCATGGAAAAGCTACCTTGGTTTACGATCGAGAATTCTTGCCAGATGAAGCTTCAACACAAGAACTACCGTACTGTTTATACGCATCAATTGAATATAGAAATGAAAACAACTTGATAAAAGGGATTGGTGTGTATAAGTTGGAGGGGTATTATACTATAGTAAGTGGAGCTGATCCGATTATAAAAAATAAAAACGTAGAAGCTACATTTGAATTAGTACACATTGCAGGGGAGGTATCTGTTCCAAATCGATTATCCATTAATGGCTTGATTGATGTAAACGGTGATGAGGAAAACGGGATAATAGAGAATTTTACAGCCGAAGGAATTGTTGACGCAATTACAATTATTTCGGATAGTGATAGTTCTCTTTCGACTTCTACTTTTTTTGCAAGTGATCAATATACATTAGCGTCAAACGACATTCGCTCAGGTACGGTTGGAACTGTGGTTGTACCTAAAAACAGCAGAGTAGAATCCTTTGTAACCTCTAATTTTGCGGGTACAAAGCTTATTTGCTATGCGAATGCTATTCGATTTGCAGGAGAAATAGAATATGTTTTGAAACCAAGGTATGCATATACGGATTCTTATTATGTAAAGGAAAAATTAGTGGATAGTGGTGAGATATATAATTTTAGACAATTTCTTAGTTATGTGGCACTTTTACAAGAAGAAACTATAACTAGTGATGAAAACTCACAACTAACCACCTCTAAGTATGATTATGTACAAAATATATTTGTAGAGAATTACAAATTCTATTATAGTTCGGAGGTGGCAGAATCTATTCGGAATACTTGGTTTGTATTAGAGGATGATAGTAAGGTGAAATTTTCGCCAGATTATTTTGTTGGAACGTATAGATATGATTTGAATGGTGGTACGAATCATATAGATAATATAAGTTATTATTATTTAGGTACAAAAAATATAATCCAGTCCCCAACAAGAAAAGATTATCGTTTTTGTGGATGGTATACAAATGAAGATTTTACAGAGGATAGCTTACTTGCGATAAATGATAATGGAGAATATTATCTGTCTGCGGAACAATCTAATTATGATGAGTTTACTATATATGCTCGTTGGGAATTTTATACAATCGTGGAGAGAAATGGAATCCAATATCAAATTACAGCAGACCATACAGTTTCTGTATTAAAAGGATCATCTGCTAAGGATGTCGAAATCCTGAATGTCATATCTTATAAGGGAAATCTTTATCCCGTAATAGGTATATTAAAAAATGCTTTTACAAACTGTGATATTACCACTATAAAAATTCCGAAAAATGTAATTGAGATTGAGGAAGGTGCATTTTATGGTTCTGATGTAAAGGAGGTATATGTTGACTCTCTTTCACTAGATATTAAAGATGTGTTTGTTAACACGATTACATTGTATGCTTATGCGACATCATATGCGTATTCCAATTACGAAACTATGGGGTACATAGGAGAAAAATATTGCTATAATTCCAGTATTACATATGTACTAAATGGTGGTGTTAACCATATGGATAATCCGGCAAATTACAATTGGAAAAGTATATTAGTCTTATATGAGCCGACCAAGGATAAATGTAGATTTGACGGATGGTATACGGATTCTTCTTTTCAAAAAGCAAGTAAGATAGAACAAATATATGAAGATCGTTATGATGATATTATTTTGTATGCAAAATTTACACCTATAGAAATAGATGTGGAAGAGGAGATGAGTATATCATTGCCGTATATGGAGGAAGAGGGGAATTCGACTGCGTCTAAGGTGGAAGAAAATCTCTCTTCTATAAAAAAGCCATATATTAAAAAGTTTTCGTTAAAAAATATTAAGGGAAACAAATTAAAGATTACAATTAAAGCGTATGATGCACAGGGATATCAGATTAAATATAGCACAAATAAAAATTTAAAAAATGCAAAAACTCTTTCTTTTAAAAAGAACTCTTATACAAAAAAATTAAAAAAGAATAAAACGTACTATGTCAAAGTGAGAGCTTATATTAAAAATAATGAAGGGAAAAAGATATACAGCGATTGGACCAAGGTGAAGAAAATTACCATAAAAAAATAAAGTGGTATATATGCTTTGGAGTAACGCTAGCGTAAAATTTTATTCGGAAAAATAAAGAAGAGAACACCGACCTGTGATAA
>CAYTOQ010000077.1:0-12706 GCA_964439445.1 uncultured Clostridium sp.
CAATTTCATGTAATCAGACGATGTTTCAGTTAAGGTTTAGTATTTCATTCAACGTAAACATATTTATGTTGCTGCGTTTCAACTCATATAAAATCATATTTTTTCATTGATTTTCATACAAAACACCTATATAATCATATGTATTAGTTTTTGATAGGAGAAAATGTATGAGTGATACTAACGACAAATGGATAAACATTTCTGAAGTTGCTGAATATATCGGTGTCAATAAAGATACCATAAGAAATTGGATTAAAACTACCGATATTCCTGCACATAAAGTCGGAAAGCTTTGGAAATTTAAAAAATCCGAACTTGATGAGTGGATTAAAAGCGGAAGGAGTGCACAATAACTATGCGTTCAATGCTATTAAGCTTAAGACCAGATGTATTTGATAATGTTGCAACTGGCAAAAAAATTTATGAGCATCGAAAAGTATTCCCAAATGAGACTATTAAGGCTTATATCTATATAAGTCGTCCAGTACAAGCTATTGCTGGGATAATGCTTTTAGATAATAAAGTTTCTCTTAAGGAATGGAAAACTACATATTCTTATGATAAAGATGCTCTTGCAAGAATAGATGAATATATGACTCGTAACAATTTTGCCATGCAAATAATAGAATTTCAAAATACAAATCAAATACCCTTATCAGAATTAAGAGAGTTTGACCCTAAGTTCTTAATACCACAAATGTATTATTTTCTCGATAACACAGAACTCCTTAACTTCTTAGACAATAAACTCGTTCCATGCGGCGATATTATTAAGCATGATTTTACTAATATTACAAGCGATATGATATGTCGCTATTAACAGGAGGATTTTTATGTCAAACAAAAAACGTGTATTATCATTATTCAGTGGTTGCGGTGGAATGGATATTGGATTTGAAGGTGGCTTTACCTGCTTAAAACGTTCCATCAACACCAAACTACATCCCAACTGGATATCTTCTGATAATGGAATCTGGGCTACAGTTACCGAAACGAATTTTGAAACTGTTTTTGCTAATGATATAAGACCTGACGCTAAAGCTGCATGGGTTTCGTATTTTGGAAAAAAATATAACAATGCAAATGATATTTATCACTTGGATAGCATTGTAGACCTTGTAAAACGTGCTCAGAATGGTGAGAATGTTTTTCCAGAAAACATTGATATTGTTACTGGTGGATTCCCTTGCCAAGATTTTTCTATTGCTGGAAAACGTATGGGATTCAATTCTGAAAAGAGTCATAACGGCGGAAAACTTGAAGCAGGAGAACCGTCTATAGAAAGTCGTGGCCAATTATATATGTGGATGCGAGATGTAGTAACTCTTGTTAAACCTACCATATTTATTGCCGAAAATGTTAAAGGATTAACCACACTTGAAGATGTTAAAGAAGTAATAGAGCAAGATTTTTCAACAGCAGCAGATGGTGGATATTTGGTAATACCTGCAAGAGTATTACATGCAGCCAACTACGGTGTCCCACAATCGCGAGAACGTGTTATTTTTTATGGTTTCAAAAGAAGTGCACTAAAGAAAGATGCTCTAGAAGCATTAAGCGATTTATATAACCACCCAGAATATGACCCATATCCTCTACCTACACATAATTATTCTGTTACTGGAGATATGCTTGAAGCATTTGTTACTTGCAAAGAAACCCTCTCTGATTTAGCAGAACCCGATGAAACGACTGACATTGCACAAACAAAGTATTCAAAAGCAAAATTCTGTCCAAAAGGGCAAGGCAATGTCGAAATCAAATTAGATTCTATATCTCCAACTATTCGTTCTGAACATCATGGTAATATAGAATATCGAAGATTAAGTTTAGAGAACGGTGGCACGCATCAAGAAGAACTAAATGCAGGTATGATAGAACGTCGATTAACCATACGTGAATGTGCTAGATTGCAAACATTTCCAGATGATTATCAGTTTATACTTTCAAAAACCGACACTAATAAATCAGTAAGTGCAAGTGATGCCTATAAAATTATCGGAAATGCTGTACCTTGTGTATTAGCTTATAACATAGCTCAAAGACTATCTGAAAACTGGGACAAATATTTTAATTAGTAAAAAGCTACCTCTTTATTACGGAGGTAGCTTTAACTTATTCATCCTTTATAAGCGATTTAATTCTATTTACAAGAATTTCTTTCTCTTCAGTAGTAAGAGTTTCATATTTTTCAAGAAATGATACTATAAATTTTCTCATATTATTATTAAACCATGGCTCGTTGTTTTTTGTAGAAGTAGCATTAAACAACATATCAATCCATCTATCTGATAATACACCTTGCCAATCGCTAATCAAATCATATTTAATAGCTTCTTCCTCATCCTTTTTATATAATAATTTTGCATACTCTAGTATTCTATTCGTCTGATTCCAATTTTGCATTTCTTTAAAAGATACTTGTGGTCTTGGACTTCTGTCTGGGAATTGCATTTTAGAATTAATAGCATGAATATACTGCCCAGTAGTAATTTCAATCTTATTTGTCGTATGCTTAATAAAAATCACCCATTCATCTGGAAGCACCTGTTGAATGCTTGAACCTGGTATAGAATCCTGTTTTGTTGATTTTAATTCAATAGTCTCATATACTTTCTTACCATCCATTAAAATCTCTAAGCACATATCTGGATTAGTATACACTGCATTTTTTGTAGCACTTACTATTTTCTTTATTTCATCCGTTATATCTTCTGGTAATAATACTCTAAGAATTTTGATTTCTTTCAGTTCTGTCAAATCTTTTCCAATTTCACCATAATATTCTATATTAGCAATAGCTGTATCTTCTGGAATCTTAACAAACTCTTTTTCAATTAAATTCTTGAGAAACTCTTTGAGCGGTCTGTCAGTATTAGCTTCATCTGACTGAAAAGAAACTGCTTTAAGCTCTTCCTTTTTGGTATTTAGATATTTTTCTAATTCATACATATACACTTGCATAAAATTTTGTATTTTACTCATAGAACCCACCTTCACATTGATTAAATATATTTGCAAATATTATAACTCATAAATCGACATATTAAAACCAAAAATTCATTATGCATTTCTATCTGGTGAAGTCATTATTTTACCCATCTTCATAATCACTACTCGTTATAACTTTTAATCAAAGTATAACTCAAATTCATTTATTGTTTGTATGAATCTATGTAACTCATCAATATTAGAAAAGTGCTGAAATGATTTTTCTCTATCTCTTGGATGCTTCTGCAATATTGCATCAAACAAATGCTCTAAACTCACTCTAGGATTACGCCACAAAATAGTGTCTTCAAATTTATCTACAAACGATACCATCTTGTCATCTAATAACTCTTGCCATTTATCTATTTGAATCTGTTTCTCTGACAGCAAATTAATTATTGTAAAGGGTGCTATATCTTTAACATTACTTTCACTGTATGCCTCTTTCATTAATTCATAGGCTTCTATATCTGTTTCTGGAACACCATATCCATATACAGTTATCCCTGCTGCTCTTGCAAGATACTCCTTAGCCATCTTCCACTGATACTTGATTATATCGTGTGCTTGGTAATCTTTTTTCCCTATAGGAAATAATAAAGGCATATTATCATATTCTTTAAAACATTCTGAACATAATGTATCTGCATATCCTATCGTATGGCACTTCTCACATATACCCATACCCACATTGCCATGAGGAAATATCAACATTGGCAAATTGCCAACTTCAAGATTTCTTCTATAAGCCTGCATTAAAAAAGGGTCCCAATTAAAAGATATTATTGCATCCTTTTGTGTTAGTGATAATATAAGATAATCATACATCGTTAACTCATCTGGTATTATTAGTTCTTTAAAATAATTTCTCACACCATCTTCTAAATATTTCTGCAAAGATATGTACTCTTTCTTATTATAGATATTTGAATACAATAGTTCAAAATCTTGCATCTCTGCATCTGTAAAATTATACTTCTTTAACTCCTCTGTCATTCCGAGTATAGTATGGATATTTTTCAACAATGGAACTCTCTTACCATTCTTATCTACTTTACATGCCGCTATAGATGCACCTGCACCTACAATTACAACATGAGGGTCAACCAATCGTCTATTTTTTACATTCGGTAACCGATATGGTAATACGTCTGATATCGTACTCATAGCAATCCTACTTTCTACTTTTAAAAAAAACCTCATCAGATAACTTACACTATCCAATGAGGTCATTATATCATATTGCCACTTCCATAAGCATTATTTTTGCTCATATTTTACATCGTTTGGCGTACGATTGGCGTATGGCGTAGGTCTTAACACCTCGCAACACCAGTAAAATCAAGGATTTATTTATCCAAACTCTTCATCGTCGGGAACAACAACACATCTCGAATTGCTGGCGAATCGGTAAGCAACATACAAAGTCTGTCGATACCGTATCCAATACCGCCTGTAGGTGGCATACCAAGCTCTAATGCATACATGAAGTCTTCATCGGTTGTGTTCGCTTCCTCATCACCCAAAGCAAGCAATGCTTCCTGTGCCTTGAAACGCTCTCTCTGGTCGATTGGATCATTAAGCTCTGAGTAAGCATTTGCCATTTCCCAACCGTTCATAAATAACTCAAAACGCTCTACATAATTAGGATCTTCTGGTTTCTTCTTCGTAAGTGGAGAAATCTCAATTGGATGATCCATAACAAATGTTGGCTGAATCAAATGTTCCTCTACGAACTCTTCAAAGAATAAGTTCAAGATATCACCCTTAGTATGGTGCTCCTCAAACTCTACATGCTTTTCCTTTGCAATCGCCTTAGCTGCGTCTGTATCTGCGATTTCATTAAAATCAACACCGGCATACTTCTTAACAGCATCTAGCATAGTAATACGCTCAAATGGCTTACCAAGATCCATCTCGATACCATTGTAAGTAATCTTAGTCGTTCCCAATACTTCCTGTGCAACGTAACGATACATGTTCTCTGTCAAGTCCATCATTCCGTTGTAATCGGTATATGCCTGGTATAACTCCATCAAAGTAAACTCTGGATTATGTCTTGTATCCAAACCTTCATTACGGAATACTCGTCCAATCTCATATACACGCTCCATACCACCAACAATCAATCTCTTCAAATATAACTCAAGAGAGATACGAAGCTTAAAATCCTCATCCAATGCATTGAAATGTGTCTCAAATGGTCTTGCTGCAGCACCACCTGCATTAGCAACAAGCATAGGAGTCTCTACTTCCATGAAGCCTTGTCCATCCAAATATTTACGGATTGTGCTGATAATCTTAGAACGCTTGATAAATGTATCCTTTACTTCCGGATTCATAATCAAGTCAATATATCTTTGACGATAACGTGTGTCTACGTTGGTCAATCCATGATACTTCTCTGGCAAAATCTGCAAGCTCTTTGACAACAAAGTAACCTTGGTTGCATGGATAGACTTCTCACCCTTCTGCGTTAAGAACACCTTACCTTCAACACCAACAATGTCACCGATGTCCATTCTCTTAAACAACTTATACGCATCTTCGCCCAAATCATCTCTTGCAACGTAAATCTGGATATTGCCCTCCAAATCCTGTACATTACCAAAGGATGCCTTACCCATAACACGCTTCTGCATCAAACGACCTGCGATGGATACATCCTTACCTTCATATTCTTCAAACTGTTCCTTAATTGTACCAGTCTTTGCTGTTACATCATACTTTGTAATAACATATGGATCCATCCCATTGTCCTGTAATTCCTGTAGCTTCTCTCTTCTTACCTTAAGCAACTGATTCACATCCTGCTGCTTTGGCTGCTGATTCTGATTATTATCTCCCACTATATTCACTCACTTTCCAAAATAGATTCTTAATTTATCAAAAATGTCATTCAATATATATCCAAACATTTTACTACAAATATTCAATATTATTCATACTACATAGTTCACAAGAAAAGGGATAGCTTTCACCATCCCTTTCATTCATTCACGTCTACGCTTCATCCAAGCTAATCTCTAGAACCTCAAACTGGAATGATCCATTTGGTGCTTCTACCGTTACTTTCTCACCAGCCTTAGCACCCATTAATGCAGCACCTACCGGAGACTCATTGGAAATTTTGTTATTCAACACATCTGCCTCCGTAGAACCTACCATCTTAAAGATTTGAACATTACCATTTGCCACATCCTTCACTGTAACAACACAGCCAATGTTAACCTTTTCGATATCAACCTCATCTGTATATACAATCTCAACATTATTAAGTATTGCTTTTAACTCTTCGATTCTTGCCTCAATATCCTTTTGCTCATCTTTTGCAGCATCATATTCAGCATTCTCAGATAAGTCACCCTGCTCTCTTGCTTCCTTAATCTTCTGAGCTACTTCTACACGCTTTACAACTCGTAACTCCTGCAACTCTTCTTCTAACTTTTTAAGACCCTTTTCCGTCAAAAGGTTTTTCTTCTCTGCCATTCGACTCATCCTTCCATCCATAAAATTTGTATGACCAACAACAGCCATATACATCAACACATTATAACTGACACGGCATTCTATGTCAACGCAAAAACTCAACAGAAAATCGAAAAGAGACTATGCAAGCATAGTCCCTTTCATCTTACTTATTCAGCCTCTGTAGTTACTTCTTCAGTCGCTTCTTCCGTAGTTTCTTCAGCAGCCTCTGTGCTGTCAACCTGTACGGCATTCTCCTTCAAGAAAGCCATAACCTTTTCTGACATAAGTGCCAACTCAAAATAATCATCTCCGAAATAGTCATATACTTCCTCAGCAGTCTGTACCTGATACAAAGTCATATACTCCTGAACCATCTCGTCAACTTCTTCACTCGTCACCTTGATTCCTTCCTTGTCAGCGATAACATATAAAATCATCTTCTGTGTCAAGTAATTCTCAACATACTGTGTAATACCTTCTTTCAACTGCTCTTCGCTTTCATATCCATTGGCAGCTAAAACATCTTCGTATGTGTAACCATAGCTCTCATAGCTTGAAGCAGTCTCCTTAAATCCTTCAAACTCCTCATCAACAAGGTTCTTTACTTCGTCTTCGTCAAAACCTGATACTGTGGAATTATTCACAATCTGATTGAAAATATCGGATTGTACCTGTGCCTCTGCCGACTCTTCATTCTGTGTCTCAAGGCTTTCTCTGATAGAAGCCTCATAAGCCTTTACTGTATCATAGTCCGTATTTTCTTTTACTATATCATCTGTAAGATCTGGTGTAACAGTCTCAGAAATTGAATTGATTGTAACCGCAAATGTTACATCCTGACCAGCCTTTGATGGATCATTTTCATATGTGTCTGGGAATACCAAATCCAAAGAAACCTCTTCGCCAATCTCATGACCAATCAAGCCATCTTCAAAACCATCGATAAATGAATTAGAGCCGATTACCAAATCATAATCCTCTGAATAACCACCTTCAAATTCAACACCGTCCATTGTTCCTACAAAATCAATATTAACCGTATCTCCATCTTTGATTGCTCTATCCGTTACTTCCTTTTTTTCTGAAAGTCCAGACAAAAACGAATCAATCTGAGCCTGAATATCATCCTCTGTTACTTCAGCAACAGTTTTTGTATATTCAATTCCCTTGTATTCGCCCAATTCAACATACTTACTATAATCCTTTGCCTTGTTGTCACTACATCCCGCTAAGCTTAGCATCATTACACCAGCTAACAAAAATGCACCAATTCTCTTTTTCATCTTCTTTTTCCCTTCTATTCATTCTTCTCTAATTTGTTAAATGTGCTATCTGTTTTTAATAACAGACACAACTCAGAACACACATAACATCTACGTGTCTTCTGAGATACATTAAATATATATCACAAACAGAAAAAAAAATAAAGACCTTTCAGCAAAGTTCACAGAAATACCATGATTTTCTGTTTTTGATTCTACAATACGACCGTTTTTGTAGCTATTTACTTTGGTATTATTTTTAATACATTATATTGTGTTTTTTTCATTGTCAAACCCTATATAGAGTGGTATAATAAATTCGATTTGGCCTAATTGCACTTATTGTAGCATTTATACAGGTTTATATATAGAAATGAGGAGAAGCAATATGAAAGTAATCAAACGAGATGGCACTACTGTTTCTTATGATAGAAACAAAATCAAACGTGCGATTCAAAAAGCAAATGCAGAAGTTGAACCAGCCGAAAAGGTAACCGACGAAACGATCGAATACATCATTTCCTGCATAGAATCAAAGAATCGTTCCAGAATGTTAGTAGAAGATATTCAAGATATTATCGAGCAACGTTTAATGGATGAGAAGAAATTTGTTTTAGCTAAAACCTACATTATTTATCGTTATTCCAGAGAATTAGTTCGAAAAGCAAACACTACTGATGATTCTATTTTGAGTTTGATTCAAAATCGCAACAAGGATGTTATGGAAGAAAACTCAAACAAGAATGCCACTGTTGCTTCTACTCAGCGCGACTTAATTGCAGGTGAGGTTTCTAAGGATTTAACCAAACGAGTTCTATTGCCAGAAAAGATTTCAAAAGCACATGAAGAGGGTATTCTCCATTTCCATGATGCAGATTACTTTTTACAGCCTATTTTCAACTGCTGTCTTATTAATATAGGAGATATGTTGGATAACGGAACAGTAATGAACGGAAAGCTCATTGAAAGCCCGAAAAGTTTTCAAGTTGCCTGTACTGTTATGACACAGGTCATTGCTGCTGTAGCCAGTAGTCAGTACGGCGGTCAGTCCGTTGATGTTCGCCATTTGGGCAAGTATTTGAGAAAATCCTATAACAAGTTTAAAACAAAAATGACCGCTGAGTTCGGTGAATATGTTTCGGCAAATGTAATTGAGAAAATGGTGCAAGAACGTTTGCATGACGAGCTTCGTTCCGGCGTGCAAACGATTCAATACCAGATTAACACATTAATGACCACCAACGGACAGTCACCATTTGTTACACTATTTCTTAATCTGGATAAGGATGACGAGTACATCAAAGAAAACGCAATGATTATAGAAGAAATTCTTCGCCAGCGCTTAGAGGGTATTAAGAACGAAAAAGGTGTATATATTACTCCTGCTTTTCCTAAGCTTATCTATGTATTAGACGAACACAACTGCTTGAAGGGTGGAGAATACGACTCCATCACACAATTAGCAGTAAAATGTTCTGCAAAACGCCTTTATCCTGACTATATTTCCGCAAAGAAAATGCGCGAAAACTATGAAGAAAATGTTTTCTCTTGTATGGGATGTCGTAGTTTCCTCACACCTTGGAAAGATGAGAATGGCGAATACAAATTCGAAGGCCGCTTCAACCAGGGAGTGGTGAGTCTTAACCTTCCACAAATTGGTATTTTAGCAGCAGGAGATGAAGAAAAATTCTGGAATCTCCTTGACGAGCGATTAGAGCTTTGTTATGAAGCTTTGATGTGCCGCCATCACGCACTTATGGGAATCACCTCTGATGTGAGCCCTGTGCATTGGCAATACGGTGCTATCGCTCGTTTGAAGAAAGGCGAACCTATTGATAAGCTATTGCTAAATGGTTACTCTACCATCTCACTTGGATACATCGGACTATACGAAGTAACAAAACTTATGAAGGGCTGTAGTCATACCAACGCTATTGGTCAGGACTTTGCGCTCCGTGTGATGAATCACTTGCGCGCTACTACGGATAGATGGAAAGAAGAAACCGGATTAGGTTTTGGTCTATATGGCAGTCCTGCAGAAAGCCTTTGCTACCGCTTTGCAAGAATCGACTTAGAACGTTTCGGTAACATTACAGACATTACCGACAAGGGCTATTACACAAACTCTTACCATGTAGATGTTCGTGAAAGCATTGATGCCTTTAGCAAATTCCGCTTTGAGAGCCAATTCCAGAAAATCTCATCTGGTGGCGCAATCTCTTACGTTGAGATTCCTAATATGCGAAACAATCTCGACGCATTAGCAGAAGTAGTCCGTTTCATATACGACAACATTCAATATGCAGAGTTTAATACCAAATCAGATTATTGCCACGAATGCGGCTACGATGGTGAAATTCTCATTAATGACGACAATGAATGGGAATGTCCACAATGCGGAAATAAAGATCATGCAAAAATGAACGTTACCAGACGCACCTGCGGATACTTAGGTGAAAATTTCTGGAATGTCGGAAAAACCAAAGAAATAAAAGCAAGAGTCCTTCATTTATAATTCCTTATTATCAAATAAGCTACGAATCTTGTTTACGGAGAATAATATGAATTACGCAGCAATCAAGAAATACGACATAGCAAATGGTCCTGGCGTAAGAGTCAGTCTCTTCGTCAGCGGTTGCACACACCACTGTCCCGGATGCTTCAATCCGGAAACTTGGGATTTTAACTACGGAAATCCATTTAACAGTGATGTGATGAATGAGATATTAGAGGCATTGCAACCCTCTTATATTCACGGATTTACTCTATTAGGCGGAGAACCATTTGAATACACCAATCAACAAGGCATCTTACCGCTCTTAAAGGAAATAAAAACACGTTTTCCAAACAAAGACATTTGGTGTTTTAGCGGGTATGATTTTGAAAAGGATATCCTCGGCAATATGGTTCCAAAATGGCCGGAAACCAGAGAAATTTTGTCTCACATAGACGTTCTCGTAGACGGAGAATTTGTTATAGACAAAAAAAATCTGTCTCTGCGCTTCCGAGGTTCCTCAAATCAACGAATTATTTCCGTTCAGGAATCCTTGCAACAAAATAAAATTATCCTCTGGGACGATACGAGGGATTTCCTATAAAACGATATAGTTCATACAGTTTAGTTAATTGACTTTTAATGTATAAGAAAAAAGAATAAGGAGAGATTTTATATATGTTATCAGCAAATGTATCAATAAAAAAATTAGATCCAAAAGCGATTATTCCTACCTACGGTTCTGAATATGCTGCCGGCGCAGATTTGTATGCATGTATTGACGAAACGGTAAGCTTTGAGCCAGGCGAAACCAAACTCATCAAAACAGGTCTTGCTATGGAAATTCCTGCCGGATACGCAGGTCTAATTTACGCAAGAAGCGGATTGGCATCCAAAAAAGGCTTAGCGCCTGCCAACAAAGTTGGTGTTGTAGATGCCGATTATCGTGGCGAAGTAATGGTTGCACTACATAATCACAGCACTATAACAGCAAGCATTGAGCCACAAGAACGCATCGCACAGTTGGTTATCACACCTTATTTGACCGCTTTATTTCAGGAGACTGACGAGCTCAGTGATACCGTTCGCGGAGAAGGTGGTTTCGGTTCTACCGGCAGTAAATAGATTATCATTTATAATACATTTACCACCAACAGATTATTCATATCACATTCAAAAAAATACGCATTTGTTGATGTTTCTCAACAAATGCGTATTTTTTATTCTGTACCAAATATAATGATTAATCCCAAATAATTCGAGCTGCTGCGCAAGGTGTACGATATCCAACACTCGAAATAATAATACCAGTCGTACTACTACTTGCATGAACAACCTGTCCACCACCGATATACATTGTAACGTGTCCAATACCACCTGAGCTATCTCGATAGAACAACAAATCACCCGGCTCAATTGCACTTAGACTTACACTAGACAAGCCTTGCATCTGCGCTGCTGCTGTTCTTGGAATATAATATCCAAAGTGGGCATATACGCTCATCGTAAATCCAGAACAGTCTGCTCCATTCGTCAGGCTTGTACCACCATATACATATGGATTACCCACAAACTGTAACGCGTAATTGACAACTGCTTGACGCCTTGTACTAGTCATCTCCGCCAAACGTTTTCTCTCCGCTTCTTCCTCTGCTTTACGAATCGCTTCTTCTTCCGCTACAGACAATGCATACGAAAAACCATACGACACATCCACATATTCAGAAGAAACATAACCTTCGATATCTGAATCGACACGAATATAAGTCCATCCTTCTACCGGAGTCTCCTCTTCAATCACCTCGTAGGACTCACCCTCCGGAATCATAGTCAAGCAATCACTCGTCTCATTCTGTTCTTCACGTACATATAAGGTAGTTGTATTAACCTTTGCCTTTTTCGGACACGTCGCCTCTGCATATGCACCAGCCGCATCTCCAAAAAGCAAAAAATCATTTCTTACATATCCCGATGTAATACCCGACTCAATCAACGTCCAAGTGTCACCCTTCTCTACAACCAAAGCAATTCCGTGTACCGGAAGACTTCCCACACGTTCCGCCTCTTCATTCGGCTCTTTACGGATATTCACCGCTTCCTCTACATACGCAAGACACTTCCCTTCAAATTCAGGATACTTGCAAGTAGGTTCTTCCTCTTGAATGACATCTGCCTCTTTGATCTCTTTTATTTTCAAAGATTCTAAATATTCGTCCAATGCATAAGTAATTCCCACATTAGAGTCATCCAAAATCTCTGCATTACTAACAAATGATGGTACCAATAAACCAACCGCACCAATCGCAATAAATGCTGCACTCAAAAACTTTTTGGTTTTCATACTCCAGCCTCCTTATTAAAAATCAATCTATACACACTACATAAAAAGCTTATCTCACCCTCTGGCATTTGCACAAAATTACAATGCCCAAAGTTATTAAAATTATATCAAAGCACATTTTCTCTGTCAACCGTAACCCTCTGCCAG
>CAYTOQ010000078.1:0-12695 GCA_964439445.1 uncultured Clostridium sp.
TGAAAAAGAATTTCCCAAAGACAGAGTTTATAGTGCTTTCAACACTCGGACATGGTGGACTGGTATTGCTAAAACCGGACTTGTTTGTGGAGTTGATCCGTACTTTGTAAACAGCGTAAATAGAAAATTTCAGTTCTACGGAGAGTTTTAAGGAGCTAAAATGATAAAAATACAGTCTTGTTTATGCTGTATGTAGTAGAGGTTATTTAGAAAGAGGTTTGCTCCGTATTATGGTGCAAACCTCTCGGTTTTTTATTATATAACAGGGAACTTCCCTATTAGTAGATGGACCAGGGGCTTTTGACCAGCCCGAGTAGCAATATTGCTACTTGCTATTATAAGGGAACAGATAACAACGGGCAAACAAAATATAAATATAAAGAGATTATTTTTTGCCGGAATCCGCAATTCCTTCCAATGTACTAATGCTCTTGATAAAGTCCTGTTCAACTGGAGAAATGGTGTTTTCCGATCGCTGCTTGTATTTGGTGTATTCGGCATGAGCCTTATCTAATGCTTGCTTATGGCTGATATGACCGCTACTGGTAAGAATATCACGGCGGGTCATTTTCAGGTAATCGTCTATGGTTTCCAGCCAGTCTTTCATATACATAGGCTCTTGGTTGAGAGCGTGTACCTCGGCAATATCAAGGTATGCGGTAACAATCTTATTTAAAGCATCCAGCTCCTGCCCAGTAAGATAGTTTTTAGCAACTTCCACATCGGAGTGACGGATGGTGTCATTAGCCCATGAGGTTAGTCCCATATTATCTTTTTCAGCATTAGCACGTTGGTAAATAACCTCTGCGGCTGTGTGCTTGTGTGCTGCCCAGTGCATTTTATGCTGGACCTGTTTGAAGAATAAAATGGAGCTTTCTGCACTTGGATCATAGTCAATGCTGGTAGCATAGATTTCCAGAACCTTTCTCCAAAATACCTTTTCAGAGGAGCGGATATCTCTGATACGGGCAAGTAATTCATCAAAGTAATTGCCGCCGCCAAGTCTTTTCAGTCGGTCATCGTCTAAAGCAAATCCCTTTTTCATATATTCTTTTAATATTCCCATAGCCCAGATACGGAACTGTGTACCACGGTGGGACTTTACACGGTATCCAACGGAGATGATTACATCGAGATTGTAGTAATCGACGTTGTAGGTTTTTCCATCGGCGGCAGTGTAGGCAAATTTTGCCCATACTGAATTCTTATCTAATTCGCCTTCTTTGAATATGTTACGGACATGCTTTCCAATTACACTTCGGTCACGCTGAAACAGCTCTGCCATCTGGTCAATGGATAGCCAAACAGTATCATCTTCAAAGGTGGTTTCTATTTTCGTCAAACCGTCTTCAGTTGTATACATAATAATACTTGAATTATTCATATAAGTGATTCTCCTATGTTGGAAGTTATTTGTTTAGTTGAATGATAGTAACTAAGAATATTATAACGAACAAATGTTTGCAAATCAAGAGAATATAGAGAAAAATATTTGCGTAATGTATGTTGGGAAATTCGTTGAAAAGATACCTCAAATATGTTAGTATGGGAAAGATATAGAATGTATTGAAATGAAAGAGAAATACATGATGGTTATGCATAGGAGGTTTTATTAAAATGGAAGCATACAAGCAGGAATTTATTGAATTTATGGTGGATTCAGACGTACTCAAATTTGGAGATTTTACATTAAAGAGCGGACGTAAGTCTCCATTTTTTATGAATGCGGGAGCATATGTAACAGGCTCACAGCTTATGAAATTAGGTGAATATTATGCGAAGGCAATTCATGAAACCTATGGTGATGATTTTGATGTGTTATTTGGACCTGCTTACAAGGGTATTCCAATCAGTGTTGTGACAGCAGTTGCATATAGCAAGCTTTATGGAAAGGAAGTTCGTTACTGTTCTGACCGTAAGGAAGAGAAGGATCACGGCGCAGATAAGGGAAGCTTTCTTGGCAGCTCCTTAAAAGACGGTGACAGAGTGGTTATGATTGAAGATGTGACAACCTCTGGAAAGTCAATGGAAGAGACGGTACCAAAGGTGAGAGGTGCTGCGGATGTTGAGATTGTTGGTCTTATGGTTTCTTTAAATCGTATGGAAAAGGGTAAAGGTACAAAGAGTGCATTGGAAGAGATTAAGGAATTATACGGATTTGAGACGGCTGCGATTGTTTCTATGGCAGAGGTGACAGAGCATCTGTATAACAAGCCATACAATGGAAAGGTGGTTATCGATGACGCTTTGAAGGCTGCCATTGATGCGTATTATGAGCAGTACGGAGCATGCTCATAATACTCCGAATCTAGTGATTTTGCGCTGATGCATCAGGAAAAAGCAAATACTCGCGTTGCTCGTGCTTGCTTTTTTGCAAATGCATCATATTACGAGCAGTACGGAACAGGGTAAGATCACTTTGGTATATCTGAATAGTTGTAATGATATAAAGTAATACTATATGAGATAATGCATAGGCAGTGCGAAAAAAGAATCAATTTAGTATGGAGGTATCTTATGAACGAGAAAGTATATAAAACAATGGGCAATGTTGGTGGTTGGAATATTGCATTGGGAGTCGTTTTGATTGTTGTAGGTGTAACCATGGGTGTCCTTCAGATTATTCATGGTGGCAGATTATTGCGTGACAAGAAGGACATTACATTTTAAATAATTGGTATAGAGAAAATACGAGGAAATACGATGAAGATGAAAAAGGTAGTAGCATTTATCCTTATGGCAGTGATGTTGGTGGGTATCTTTTGCGTATCAGATACCGTATATGCAGAAAATGATGATTCCACATTGATTGTAGGATTTGATGCAGAGTTTCCACCTTATGGATATAAGGATGAAAATGGAGAGTATGTTGGATTTGACTTGGATTTGGCTGCGGAGGTTTGCAAGCGTCGTGGTTGGGAGTTAGTAAAACAGCCAATTGATTGGAACTCGAAAGATATGGAGCTTTCTTCGGGAAGTATTGATTGTATCTGGAATGGTTTTACTATCAATGGACGTGAGAATGAATATACATGGTCAGTTCCTTATGTTGACAATTCCCAGGTTGTGATTGTGAAAAAAGATTCCGGTATTAAAGCTCTGACAGATTTGGCTGATAAAGTTGTTGTTGTACAGACAGATTCTTCTGCGTTGGCAGCATTTACCGGGGAAGGTGCAACTGAAGAGAATATTGCACTTTGTAAATCTTTTGCAGAATTGCAGCAGGTGGCGGATTACAATAGTGCGTTTATGAATTTGGAAAGTGGAATGGTAGACGCCATTTGCATGGATATTGGTGTCGCTCAGTTCCAGGTGGAGTCAAGAGGGGATGAATTTGTATTATTAGAAGAGTATGTATCTTCGGAAGCCTATGGTGTTGGATTTAAGCTTGGAAATGAAGAACTTCGCAATCAGGTACAAGAGACTTTGAAGGAGATGGAAGAGGACGGAACCTTTGCAGAGATTGCAAAAGAATGGGGATTGTCTGATTGCATCTGTTTGGATAAATCCTTTGAGGAATTGGATGTAACTACTGAAGCTTCTTCTGATAAGGTTGATGGAACAGAGACGACAACGGTTGGGTTGGATGTTGGTTTTGTTGTCAAGCAATTGGGACAAGGAATGTTGGCAACATTAGCGATATTCTTTCTTACCTTGTTATTTGCATTACCACTGGGTTTGTTGATTATGTTTATCCGTACATCTAAGTTTAGACCAATTCAGTGGCTTGCTAAGTTATACATATCGATTATGCGTGGTACCCCTTTGATGCTTCAATTGCTGGTGGTGTTCTTTGGTCCGTATTATCTTTTTGGAATAGAGCTTTCCAATAGTTATCGTTTCTATGCTGTGATTATTGGATTTTCGTTAAACTATGCAGCGTATTTTGCAGAGATTTATCGTTCTGGTATTCAGAGTATTCCAGTTGGACAAAGAGAAGCTGCGATGGTGCTTGGCTATAGTAAGACGCAGACCTTTGGAAAAATTATCTTTCCACAGATGGTGAAGGTTGTAATGCCATCGGTGACCAACGAAGTGATTACGTTGGTTAAGGATACCTCCCTTGCATTTGCGCTTGCATACACAGAAATGTTTACTATAGCTAAACAGATTGCGGCGTCGCAGACGAGTATTATGCCATTGTTTATTGCAGGTGTGTTCTACTATGTATTTAATTTTGTGGTGGCATTTGTAATGGAATGTGTTGAAAAGAAATTAGATTATTATAAATAGTTTATATAGATGTGTTTACACATTTCCTTTCCTTCTAGGCAGGTTCTATTTTGATAGTAGAATCTGCCTTTTCTCCTTTTGTGATGAGTAATCTAAAATAATAGTTATTTACGAATATTCGAGCTTGAGAAAGTGTGAAGTAACTAGGCTATGGATGGGATTTGTGTTATAATGTTACATCATTTAGATTATTTGTATGAGGTTATAGAATGAAAAGACTAGCAGTTGGAATACTTGCGCATGTCGACTCTGGGAAAACTACTTTATCAGAGGCTTTGTTATATGAAAGCGGAATGATAAAGAAGATGGGAAGGGTAGACAATCGAGACGCATTTTTGGATACAGAAGAAATAGAACGGACAAGGGGAATTACAATCTTTTCCAAACAGGCTATTGTTGAATGTGACAATGTAGTAATTACGTTATTGGATACTCCGGGGCATGTGGATTTTTCAGCAGAGATGGAGAGAACACTGTGGGTTATGGATTATGCAATTTTGGTAATTAACGGTGCGGATGGTGTCCAAGGACACACGCTTACGTTATGGAGATTGCTAGAACGTTATCAGATTCCAACCTTTATATTTGTCAATAAGATGGATCAGGTCGGAACAGACCGAAATGCGTTATTGAAGAATATTCGTAAACATTTTGGAGATGGTTGTATTGATTTTGAGAAGACTGTAAAGGAAGCTTTGGAGGAGCAGATTGCGGTATGTGATGAGGATTTACTGGAAAAATATCTGGAAGGGAATCCTATAACAGAAGAAGAGGTTGCCGCGTTAATAAAGACGAGGAAGGTATTTCCTTGCTATTTTGGTTCTGCACTAAAATTGGAGGGTGTGAATCATTTACTTTCAGAGATGTTGCATTATATGAAAAGCGAGGATGGAACACAAGACTTTGGTGCGAGAGTGTTTAAGATTGCGAGAGATGCACAGGGGAATCGTTTGACTTATATGAAAATAATGGGAGGCAAACTGAGGGTAAAAGACTTAATAAGAGGAGTATCTGCGGAAGGTGAATATGAAGAAAAGGTAAATCAGATTCGCATTTATTCTGGAGAACGATATGAGTTCGAGCAGATGGTTACAACAGGGGCGATATGTGCTGTAACGGGACTTAGTAAAACAATTCCGGGAGATGGCTTGGGCGTAGAACGTTCCGCAGAGCTGCCGATGTTAGAACCGGTATTAACTTACTCTGTAGAATTGCCGGAAGAGATGGATGCAGCAGTTATGCTTCCGTTGTTGAAGCAATTGGAGGAAGAAGAACCGGAGTTGCATGTTTTATGGCAGGAAGAGACAAAGGATATTCAGATTAAATTGATGGGTGAAGTGCAGATTGATGTGCTGAAGAAAAGAATATTGGATAGGTTTGGAGTGGAAGTATCCTTTGGAACTGGCAATATTGTATATAAAGAGACCATTCGTGATGTAGTAGAAGGGGTTGGTCATTTTGAGCCACTGCGTCATTATGCAGAAGCACATTTGTTATTAGAGCCGGGGGAGCCTGGTAGTGGAATGCAATTTGCCTTAGATTGCAGTGAGGATGTGTTGGACCGAAATTGGCAGCGTTTAATTTTAACGCATTTGGAAGAGAGAGAACATGTCGGTGTACTAACTGGCTCTGCTTTGACCGATCTGAAGATTACTGTGGTTAGTGGTCGGGCGCATACGAAGCATACGGAGGGCGGTGATTTCAGACAGGCTACTTATCGTGCTGTACGTCAAGGTTTGATGCAGGCAGAATCTGTGCTACTTGAGCCATATTATTCTTTTCGGATTGTGGTTCCGCAGGAATTGGTTGGAAGAGCAATGACGGATATTAACCAAATGTGTGGAGAATTTGATGGTCCGATTATAGAGGGAGAACAGGCGATATTAGAGGGGAGCGCGCCTGTGTCTACGATGAGAGATTATCAGATTACGTTGAATTCCTATACGAAGGGAAGAGGAACCTTATTTTGTAGTCTGAAGGGATACGGAGCGTGTCATAATGCAGAGGAGATTATTGAAGAGCTTGGATATGATCCGGAGCAGGATGTGGTCAATCCTTCCTCTTCTGTATTCTGTTCCCATGGAGCTGGTTTTATTGTTCCGTGGCATCAGGTTACAGAATATATGCATGTAGAGTCTGTCTTTTCAACGAATGAGAAAGAGGGGACGGAGATACTATCGGAGCTGGCTCAAAGAAAAGCGTCCTTGGTAGATTATACGATTGATGAGGAGCAGATTGAAGAGATTTTGAATCGAACCTCTCATGCCAATGAGAAACGCTCAAAGCATTACTACAAGAAGAGCAAGCCTCGTATGGATTTTTCCTATAAAGGGCAGGCACAACCGCGGTTTAAGGATAAATATCTGATTGTAGATGGATATAATATTGTTCACGCGTGGGATGAATTGAAGTGTCTTGTGGAAGATAATTTAGAGGGTGCAAGAATGAAGCTGATGGATATGTTATCGAATTATCAAGGCTTTGTGAAATGCGAAGTGATAGTGGTATTTGATGCGTATCTGGTAAAGGGAAATCTCGGTGAGATGTTCGATTATCAGAATATTCATGTGGTATATACCAAGGAAGCGGAGACGGCAGATGCTTATATTGAGAAATTAACTCATAAGATATCGCGAGATTACCATGTGACAGTTGCCACCTCGGATGGACTGGTGCAGTTAATTACCCGTGGACAGAATTGTAGGGTGATGTCAGCAAAAGAATTGCAGGAAGAGCTAGAACGGGTGAATAGAGAGATTAGCCAGTATTTGAATGAATCGTATTAGAAAACACCTCCTATGGTTTGTCAACCGTAGGAGGTGTTGCTGTTTAAAGGATCCCCATTTTTTTGAGTTCCTGGTATAGGCGGCTGATAGGTAAGCCAACTACATTATTATAGTCGCCATTTATTCCCTTGATGTGTTTGGCGAAGGAACCTTGGATTCCATATGCACCAGCTTTGTCTAAGCTGTCTTTTGTAGCAATGTATTCCTTTAGCTCATAATCGTTGATTGCGTGAAAGATTACATCGGTTTTTTCATTGAATAGATAACTGTGCTTTACACCTTCCGAGTAGTGGAGAAGCGCAATGCCGGTATACACCTGATGGGTCCGGTCAGACAGTAATTTCAGCATATCAAAGGCTTCCTGTTCGTCTTCGGGTTTTCCGAGTATTTCTCCATTATAACAAACGACTGTATCTGCACCGATTACAAGAAAATCCTGAGCAGTTGTAGTTGTTTTGAAAGAATGATAGACATCATTTGCTTTCTGAAAAGCCAAGTCTTCTACAATCTTGTCCGGTGTATCGGATATCATAGTTTCTTCTATTGTAGAAGGAATTATGGTAAATGAGAAGTTGAAGTTTGCCTGTTGCATAAGCTCGGAACGTCTTGGTGAAGCAGATGCTAATATAATTGGAATGTTTTTATTTTTCATAATAGTCCTCCTTTTTGTACGTCCTCAAAAGTGATTTCCTCATTGCTGTATCGTGCTTTCTCATATACTTGTGTTAACTCTGAAATGTCTTCGTTATGGGTTGCTTGAACATGATTGGCGATTTCTGTAGGTGTGTCGTGTTCTTTCATATTGGTCAAGTGGTAACTCTCAATTTTTAACCGATAACCTTTTCTAATTTTTGTGGCATTGGTATTTCTAAAATAATCTTGTAATCGCTGTAAGACTGAAATAGAATTCTTTGGTAAGTGTGTAAGCTCTATCGGTTTAGAAAGTTGTACAATGACGTCAGTGTCTTTGGCGTATTTTCTTGAAAAGATTTTTAATAAGGATATAACAATGCGATATACTATATACACTATAATAAAAATAGCGGCAATGGTTATAATTCCGTCTATAATACGAGCTAATAAGGAAGGTTCCTGTATTGCTTTCCAAGCATCGTCAAGTTTTTGCGCAGCTTCGTCTGTTATATCAAGCTGCCGGTCTTTTGCAAACAAAGCTTTAAGAATAGTAATAATATAGCTAATAAACTGCATGATTAAACGTATGAGTTTAATTAGCATTTGTCCAACTGCTTGAAAGAATACATCAATTGTACTGTGTTTGATTCCTACAGCGCATAGGGTGAGCACTAGGAGGAAAAAAACCAGAATAAATGAACCGGTTAACATAATCTTGTTTGCGGGCATAGAGGTAGCCTGTTCTGCTTTGGTAAACAGTTTTGTTAAACCAGTTATAAAAAAGCGTATAAAGTGTAACAGCAATATCCCAAGTCCAAGGTAATATATCAAAAGTGAAAACTGGTCTAAATGATAGGTAGTAGTAATGATATAGACCAAACAAATGCAAGTAAAAAGATGCCATGGAATATCCTCGTAAAGAGTATTGGTAGGAGTTTTCCAAACTTGAATTGCATGCAAACCCTCGCAAAATAGTAAAATTCCGAAGAGATATCGATACGCTGTATAAGAAAATGGAATTAAGCATACAGGTATCCAAAGGATTCCGTGCAAAATAATATACAAAATAGGATGGTAGCAGTAATTTTGTATAAGCTGATAACAAATTAGGATGCATGGAATTCCTAGTAACCAAAATGGCGTCGGAATACTCTTATGGTAAATTGCCAATATGGTTACAAATAGTGTTACATAAGCGAGACATACAGTACAAATTCTACTTATTTCTTTTGCAAGGGAGAGTTTATATCTCATAAGTATTCACCTCCCAATATTGCACATTTGGAATTGGTGTGCATAGATTAATATGTTCCGGACAGACAAAATGTACATGAAAGCCTTTTGAACGCTTTTCCTGATAAAGTGATAATAGCTGTTCTTTTCGATAATTAGATAGGATTAGGTAAGAGGTGTTTGCTTCAATTCTATCAAATAGAGAATGTTCTCCGATGAAAAAATTTTCAAATGGAGTGAGTTCCGCTTTCAGATTTAATCGGGATAATATCTGTAGCATAGATTGAAGGTGTTCAGTACCTATACCTAAATCCGTTGTAATAACTTTATTTGTAAAGGGGTCAGGAATATTTATGGCAAGACGAGTTGCGATTCCATTTGCATTGAAAGCGTGTAAAAGCGTGGTTGCTAGGGAAATAATATATTCCTGTAGTCGATCATCTCGTTGGATTGTGTTTGTGTCTAAGTTCATCAAGAGTACAACCTCTGTGTTTTGTACATCAAAATAGGTATTAACCATAAGTTGTTGATTTTTGGCAGAGGCCTTCCAATTGACCGAACGCATACGGTCAGTGGTGGTGTAATCGCGAATTCCACGAAATGATAAGGGATCTTCGTACAAATCCTTTTTGGTAAGATTGCCAATAATAGAGCTCGTCAAGGTTTGGGAAAAGCGGTCCTTCAGTAAAGCTGGATATACATATAATGAAGCAAAGTTGTCTAGCTTTGTGGCATAGGAGGAACTCATAAATAAATCATTTGCCACCAAATTGATGTGTTCCGTAGAATAATAGCCTCGTTTCGTAGTGCGAAATTGTAAACTTCTAGTAATTTGCTGGTTTCCCATAATCGAAAAGATATCGTTTCGGTGATAGTGGTCGGAAACTGCTGCATTATTTAAATCTTCAAATAAAAAGGTACGCGAAGTGCTAAACTTTACGTAGAGTATAGGTATCGGCAGCATTTTTTGATTCGTAACAGTTTCCGTTAATGTAATGGTTTCGCCGATGGCTGCGCAGGATTTGTCATAAGTGACTTTGGCTGTTAAGTTGTTATGCCAATGCTTTTCATAATAAATCCTTTGCAAAGAATATAAGGTAACTGCGACGATAATTGCTAGAATGTAGTGCATGAAATACTCCTTTATTTTTGGAACTTTTCAGTAGGTACAGGGATGGTTGACATAATATCATCCAGGATGGATAGCGCATAATTATATCCGCCAGCACCATTAAAGGATAGTAATCTGTGCGCGAGACAAGGCTTCGCCAATTGTTTAATATCCTCAGGAATGACATAGCTTCGCTTATTAAGCAGTGCATAGGCCTGTGATAAGCGGATAAGACTTAACATACCTCTCGGATTGATACCGAGTGATATTTGGTCGTGATTTCTTGTGCATTGTATGATATTGATAATATATTGTTTGAGGTCGTCGTGTAAATAGATGTTAGAAACCTGTTTTTGTAATACGATAAGTTCGTCTAAATGACAGACGGGAACGAGAGCTTCTAATGGATTAGCAGATAAATGTTGGTTGATAATCTGTAAATCTTCTGCCTCAGTTGGAAATCCTAAAGAAAGTTTTAGATCAAAACGGTCTAATTGTGCTTCTGGAAGTGGAAAGGTACCAGTAGTTTCAATTGGATTTTCGGTCGCAATCATAAAAAATGGTTGAGCTAACTTTCTCGTAATCCCATCTGTGGTTACCTGTTTTTCTGCCATCGCTTCGAGCAAACAGGACTGGGTTCGCGGTGTTGCACGATTAATTTCATCTGCCAATAAGATGTTGGTAAATATTGGACCTGGAACAAATTCAAATTCCTGTTGCTTTTGATTGTATATATTTAGACCTGTTACATCAGAAGGGAGTAAATCAGGAGTGAACTGAACGCGCTTGTAATCCCCATCAATTGAGGCTGCAAGTGCTTTGGCAAGCATTGTTTTTCCGGTTCCTGGTGTGTCCTCCAACAGAACATGTCCTTTTGCTAACAGGGCAACTAATATAAGCTTAATTTTATCATTTTTTCCGATGATAACTTTTTCTATATTGGCCTGAATGTTGTCTAAAATTGTATAGTTGATCGTCTGTTCCATATCGCATCCCCTTTGATTATAGTATTCAATAAACAACTATTTTTATTGTAATATATTTTGTCAAAATCCTCAACTCTTGCCGATATTTATTTGCAAGAAACAGGTATCAATGATACAATCATACAATATTACTTTTATACAAGGAGATTTGGATGAAAAGCAGGCTTATTGTTTATGTGATAATTTTAATATTAGCTGTGCTTGGTGTATATAGCTACAATACGAATCCGGATGTGCAGAAGTGGGTTGCGACCTATACAGAGGAAGAATTTTCGGATGCGAATATCTATTCTGATTTGGATGGTTTAGCGATTCGTCTACAAGAAGAAATTATGAAAGGGTCAGATTCCTTTGTTGTATATTTAAAGGATATGGATGCGGAAGCAATTGGTAATATTAATGATACATTAGATGGGATATACGGACGTGGTTCAAGTTACCAACAGTTGGATTTGGTGGCTACACATTATATGAAGGTGCGTATTAGCGTGGAGAGGAGTACAAACTACTATGTATTAAAAGCATATACAGAGAATGCTCCCATACCAGATACGGAAAAGAAAGCACAGCAGTTGTACGAATGTGTACAGCATATTATGACAGAATATATTACGGAATCTATGACAAACTATGATAAAGAAAAGGTGTTTCACGATTATATAGTGAAGAATTGTGCGTATAGCAGCAACATTGATCAGCCACCTAGCAGTGATATTTATCGTGCCTATGGTGCTTTGGTAAATGGTGATGCTGTCTGTAATGGATACGCAGAGGCGTTGCACTTATTACTGACTTGTGCAGGGATTGAGTCCCGTTTTGTGATTGGTACGGCAGATGGTGTTTCGCATGCATGGAATTTGGTAAACCTGAATGGAAAATGGTTTCATTTAGATGCTACATGGGATGATCCAACTCCGGACAGAGAAGGTATGGTGAAATATACATACTTTAATGTGTCGGATGAAGAAATCGCAAAGACTCATAATTGGGAAAGAGAAAATTATCCTGCCGCTAGTGGTGGTATATAAGCTGAATGCAACAGGTGTTGAGTAAGGAGGCATTAGGAGACAAGTATGACAAAACAAGATTTTTTAGATGAGCTGAGAATGTCGTTATCGGGAGAAGTATCTTCGGAGGCGATTATGGACGCATATCGTTATTATTCAACATATATAGAAGACGAAATGAGAAGTGGCAAAACGGAGGAACAAGTTGTGGAAGAGTTGGGACGACCAGCTTTGATTGCACGTTCTATTATTGCAGCGCAGACTGGTGAGCGTGAAGTAGATGAAATCTATACAGAGGATGGAAAGACAAAGCGGATAAAAGGCAATCCTTTTGCGCAGAAAAGTATGTTTGGTGCAAAGGAGGAATGGGAGAACAAGGAAGAAAAGGCGAAGAAGGAAAAGAAACCATTTGTGTTTGATTTTAAAGCGTGGTATGCAAAGGTTTTGTATGTATTGATTTTCATTTTGCTCGTTTTTATTGTGTTTGGTTTGATAAAGGTTGGTTTTTGGGTGTTGGTACATTTTGGGATTCCTATTTTATTGATTTTGGGAATCGTGTATTTGATTATGTATTTTATGAAATAAATAAAAAATCTCTTTTTCTTATTGACAAATGGTATGGGATTTGATATAGTATCAACTGTTGTGAGGATATGCGCGAGTGGCTCAGCGGTGGAGCACCTCCTTGCCAAGGAGGGGGTCGCGG
>CAYTOQ010000079.1:0-12248 GCA_964439445.1 uncultured Clostridium sp.
ATGCAATAAATTGAATAAACGTATTTCTAAATTTACAACAGGAAGAGATTCTTTAAGCTTGGAAGATGTGTTAGCAAAACGATTTTCTGAAATGCGACAAATTGTAAAAAATGAAAAACAACAGAACAAAGATATTACAACAATCAATGATAAGTTTCTCACTACCTTTTGTAAAATTGGTCTAGTGAAGTACGATGCATTTAAAGAGATGTCAGGAAAACTCAGCTTTTCTCTCGCACTGCTTACAGAAAATCATGATGGTATCATTTTAACTTCTATGCACAGCAGAGAAGGATGTTTTACTTATTGCAAAGAAATTTCCAATGAGGAATCCTACTATATTTTATCAGAGGAAGAGAGACTTGCTCTAAATGTAGCCATCGGAAAAGATGGTGCCATAGAAGCGGCAAGAGAAAGAGAAAATCAAAAACCAGAAATCGGCTATTAAGATAGTATTTACTTTTTAACCAAGGGCAACATAAAAGGAGTCAGCAATGCATAGTTATTTTCGTGCAATTGGTTTCAGCCAATTAAAAAATAAAGGTCAACAGAATAAATTAGTTACTGCTGCACTAAATGATGCCACGGACAAGAAAGAAATTGATGTCAGTTCAACCACAAAGCTTCTACAATTCAATCGAAGCTTTGGATGCGGAATTGGCATTTCCATCATAGCAGAGTTGGATGAAAATGGAACAATACACATTGATAATTCCTTTCCTTACTGTGCAGGTTATCACACAAGTACGCAACCTGATATTCAAATTGAACCTCATAGCGATAAGGAAGCATTTTCCGGAATATCTGATGATTACAGCTTAGGCATTACTTTAATATATGCCTTACAAAATCCAATTGATTACATTCGAAGCAATTGGTTAAATGATTACTACAAGGTTCCCAAAAAAGTAAAATTTGGCGCACTCTCTTTGGATGGTCGAATCCTTTATGGAGTAAAACTGGATCAGATGGCATTTCCTTACGAAAAACAACCCATTAGTAATAAAGAAAGAAGCATACTGATTGCCAAGGCGAGAGCAGGTGACTTAGATGCAATTGAAAATCTTACCCTGGATGAAATGGATACCTACTCTCTCATTACAAAACGTATTCGAGTAGAAGACCTATATACTGTTGTGGAAACCTATTTTATGCCATATGGTATAGACAATGAACAATATTCCATTTTAGGAATAATACAAAAAATTGAGCAATTAACTAATGAATTTTCAGATGAGTTGGTGTATAATTTAACTATAGTATGCAATGATTTAACCTTAAATGTTGCAATCAACTCCTTAGACTTACAGGGAGAACCAAAAGTCGGACGTAGATTTAAGGGAATTATCTGGCTACAGGGACAAGTTGATTTCAAATAGCTAAAGCCTACATTGGAATCAACCTTGAGCGGATAAGGCAACTTGTATTTACTTGATTTATACCCGTACCCGTAGTTAAATGGATATAACAATTCTCTCCTAAAGAATAATTGTGGGTTCGATTCCCGCCGGGTGCATTTAACAATACATGTAACTGTTCCAGATATAGCGAACAGTTACCAGCATATATTTATTGGAGGTTTGGCTATGAATATTAAAAAATCAAATTTAACATTTAGTGCCGTAGGCTTTGTAGCATCTTTATTAGTTTTATTATATTTAATACTTAATCAACCAGGAATGATGGAGTTGATTATCGTATTCGGTTTAATTGCTCTTGCAGATACATATTTTCTAGTTGATAGTATTGTGAAAAAAATTGATGAAATTTCAGAAGCTTCTATCGACAAGCAGACTGAGCTTGTAAAGGTTGAAAAAGGTATCTACTCTGTTGCTAAGCGAGAGGAAGCTACAAGCATCAAACAACACAATGCTTTATTAGAACAGATTGAAACATTGAAAAAAGAAAATGCTCGGTTAAATGACGAGCTTATTGAACAGCAAAAGCTTTGTACTAAGATTCTAATTAAGAAAGCACAGGAATCTAGCAGTAAGACTCTTAACAGCTCTGACCGTATTTCTAAGTTACTTGTTCAGCTAAATGGTAATACATCTAGTGCATCAAAGGAAACCTTAGAAGTATTAGAAGAAATCAACAAAACTTTAGACACATATTACAATGATTCAAGTACAGATAATATTCGTAGAATGAAAGCATAATCTCACATTACAAAAATATTTAAAGCGTATTGTTTTAACCGAATCTATGAGAATATACGAATAATAGTTAGAAGGATATATATGAACTATATTGTTATGGACTTAGAGTGGAACCAAAGCTACAGTGGTCATGCAGGAGAAAATCCACGCTTACCATTTGAAATTATTGAAATAGGAGCCACCAAGTTAGATTCAAAATTTAATATTGTTGATACATATGGAAGTATCATTAAACCGCGCATATACAAACGATTGCAATCCAAGATTCGAGAATTATTGAATTATGATGAAACGATACTTCGCACAGGAAGACCATTTGATGTAGTATTTCGCGAATTTAAAAAATGGTGTGGTGACGACTATATATTCTGTACATGGGGTCCTTTGGATTTGAATTACCTTCAGCAGAATATGGATTTTTATTATATGAAACCTTTTCCATTTCCTCTGAAGTTTTACAATTTACAGGAGATATATGCAATCAATCATTATAATGATAAGACACAGATGCCAAGCCTTGAAAAGGCAGTAATAGAATTGAATATTCCAATTGATGAACCTTTTCACTGTGCTAAGAATGATGCAAACTATACTGCTAAAGTGTTACAAGCTATGAATCGCAAAAAGCTAGAAGATATGTATAGCATTGATTATTATCACTATCCTACCTGCATTGAAGAAGAGATACTTTCGAAACATTCCAATTATAGTGAATACATTACTAGAACCTTTGATAATAAAAAGGAAGCTTTGAACGACAAAGACATCACAACTCTTAGATGTCACAAATGTAACCGCAAGATTCCAAAAAAGATACGTTGGTTTGTAAATAACTCTTCTACTCAATTATGTGTAGGGAAATGTTGGACACACGGTTTAATATGTGGAAAAATACGATTCAAATCTACTCAGAATGATGAAGTATTCATTATCAAAACTGTAGAAAAGATTAGTAAAAAAGAATTTGAACAGATCAAAGAACGTCAGAATGAATTGCGTATCCGTCGCAAAGAAAAAAGGCAGCAGAAAAAAGCAGCATCTCAGTAGAGATGCTGTTTTTTAATGAATTGGTTCTTTACTAGCAGTTCCAGCTTTTCTAGGATAAGCCTTTGGTGTATTCTTAACCTTATCAATAAATAAAAAGGAACGCTCAATATCAGAATCAGGTAATGTCAATTTTTTAACCTCAGTTAATTTTCCACCTAATACCTGAATTGCTTTTTTACCTTGGTTTAATTCCTCTTCAATATCCGATGCTTTATAGGGAATAAACTTTCCACCTACCTTAATAAACGGAAGACAATACTCACTTAAGGTTGCCGTATTGGCAACTGCACGACTGACACACAAATCAAATTGTTCTCTATAGATTGTATTTCTTGCAGCTTCCTCTGCTCTTCCATGAACTGCAATTATTTCGAAACTGTTTTGTTTATCTTTATCGAAATTATCTTCAGATAAATTTTTATCACTACTATTATCTGGTTTTAACTCATTTATCACAGACTGTAAGAATTTCACTCGCTTATTCAATGAATCCATCAAGGTAATCTCTAAATGAGGAAATGCAATCTTAAGCGGAAGACCTGGAAAACCTGCACCCGTTCCTAAGTCTAATACTTTTAATTTTTTACTCGCATCACAAATCTCTGGATATACATAAGCTAGAGCAACAGAATCTACAAAATGCTTGGTAATTACCTCATCTAATTCTGTGATTGCAGTAAGGTTCATAACCTTATTGGTCTCCACTAACATTTCATAATATGTTTGAAATTGCTCGATTTGCTTTTCATTTAATTCAATATTTAATTTTCTTGCTTGTTCTAAAAGTCTTTGCATATTTTACTCAACCTTTTCTATATTTTTTAAGCTTATTTATCATAATTCATATATATATCTTTTAGTGGCATCCACATTGGTTTCATATCCGAATCAATACTACAAAATGGATGCATATTAATCTTCATATCTTGAAATCCATTTTTTAAATAGAACTCTTCTGCATCTGGTACTGAGTGTAAAAACAATGCCTTAAATCCTAATACAGTTTTATTTAATTTATTTGCATAATTAATAATTGCTCGTAAACACCAAGCAGAAATAGGTAACTCATCATTATCATATATATAAAATAAATCTTGGTACTTATCATTTACAGCAAACATTTTAACTTCAATAACTGTAATTCCCCAATTTTCTTCATCATATTCTTTTCCTTGTTTTAAAGCATCTTCCTCATCTAACCGTATTCTATCTATATAAGGAATTGCATTAGCAGATAAAGTGAAATAGGCAACCACTTCTTTTTCATTTAAATCTTCCTTATCAAAATGATTCCATATTATATAATTAACACCATCACCACTCTCACAATATTCTTCTGCTTCCTCAATCAGAAAATCATTAAAATTTTCATATCCTTTTCCCGCATTAAATGATAATAAATAATCCCGACAATCTGTATTAAACACAGATATATCGGGATTGAACTCATTAATAAACTCATGAATATTATTTCTTTTGTTCAAATAACTTACCCGCTTTCTCGCAAGACTCCATGAATTCTTTAGAAGGCTTGCTATTATTAAATGTTTCTACAAACTTCTTCTTGTCATTTCCATGAATAACGGGTACTCTATTAACTGGTTTTGTTAAAACAGCCATATCAACACCCTCCTTATCAATAATAAACATATCACATATTATGATTCTACTTCTAACTTCATTATATTCATATATATCGAAAAAAGCAATTGGTTTCTACAGCATATAAAAATTTTTATATAAAATAAAGACGTAAAACTTATAAAACTTTCTCCATTCCAACCTTATATGGGACTAGCCCACAGCTCTCATAAAATTTCTGAGCGCCCGGATTACATGACCACACATTCAAAGTTACATTATAACATTCGTTACTCTTTGCAAAATTTAAAACATACTCATATATCTGTTTGCCTACATGCTGTCCACGTAAATCTTCATCCACACAAAGGTCATCAATATACAAAGTTTTAACCGCAGTTAAAATATTATCATTCACATATTGCTGGAACACACAAAACGCATATCCCATAACATTATCATTCTCATCCACTCCGACAAAGATTGGTCGATTGTCATCATGAATAATTTCTAACAACTCTTCATCTGTATATTTCTTCACATCTCCTTTGAACAAATCTGGTCTGCCATTGTGATGTACCATCAATACCTGACGAAGTAACTTATTAATCCCATTCATATCCTTCTCTTTCGCTCTGCGAATGATCATATAATTATACCTTCTTTCAATATCATAATATTCTATAAGCTTTCATTCTAATTTGTCATTCATTATTTCATTTTCAAATCAATGTTATCAACTATGTACTTTTGTAACTTATCATGTTTTTGTAGTTTATTCAATAGCCTATATATAATTTTAAAACTTAATAAAAAAAGTTACAATAAAATGAACCTTTTCTACCTTAAATATATCTAATAAGTGTAAGGTCAAATAAAACATACTATGTTATACTTTGACTATATCATCCTCCGGAGGAAATAAGAAAAAGGAGAGCAACATTGGATAAAGATACTTTAAAAAAAGACGAATTTGCAAAAACTTGGCTTACAAAAATTTTGATTAATGAATGTTTTCGCCAAAAAAAATATCAAAATAGAATTAAATTAATGCCTGATAAAGATGAATCTATAATAGACTATCTAGAATATCATCAGTCAACAAACTATCAAAATACAGAAAACTATTATAACCTTTATGAAGCATTGTCAATCTTAAATGAAAAACAAAGGCTTGTAATTACTTTATTTTATTATGAAGAATATTCCATTAAAGAAATTTCTCAATTACTAAGCATTAGCCAAGGAACCGTAAAAAGTCGTCTATCCATTGCGCGTCAAAAACTGAAAGAATATCTAAGGGAGGAATATCATTATGAACAATAAGGAAACTTCAATAAATAGTAAAAGAAAAGTAATGACCGATGATGTAATTATGGATAATTTCTCATTAACTTTTCCAGAAACACCAGATACATTTAAACAATCTGTAAAAGATGCTGTGAACAGTAATCTTTATCAAGAACCGTTAAATCAAAACAACAAAAATGGTCATACCGCAGTTGCACATATCAACCAAAATAAAACACGCAGCTTTTCAAAGGTAGCCGTTGCAATATTATGCATACTACTAATTGGTGGTCCTGCTTGTGCTTTTGGATTTTCTAAGATAAATCAACATTTAGACAAGTATGGTTATGATGTTCCAGAGGAAATGATTAATACAGAATCTGTTGCTGTATCTGATGAATATTTAATCATTGATGAAGTATATATGGATGGAACCTTCCTAACATTTACCGCACATTTACCAGAAAACGCTAGTGTAATTCCATTTGCATCTTCTGACCACGTATATGTGAACGGACAAGATTGCTTACTCGAGCAATTCGAACAAGGTTCCGAAGAACCAGGAAGCTATTTTTGTCTTGTAAATTTAACTTACATTAATCAGGAAAATCATATAGATGAAATCATTTCTAGTGACACCGTATCTGTAGAAATGAAACTATATATTAATGATGAATGGGAGAAGGTACCATTTACATTTGAAGCAAGCGTTGATAAATCCTCTGGTCAAACTGCTTATATACCAGAACAGACCATTGAAATCGAAGATGGAATTACTGCTTATGTTACTAATTCAACAATATCTCCTTCTGCCATAATGTTGAATATTCAATTTAATATAACTGGCGAATATATAGATGAATTATCAGCAAAATACACATATGCAAATTATTATGTGGAAGACTCCAATGGTAATCGAAAAAATCTTATACATGTGGGTGGTGCTGCCTCAACTGTTCAAAGTGGAACAGAATGGTTTGCCGAAATCAACAACTTTGATATGAATTCGGATTATATCAAAATGATTCCGTATACTATTGATTACGATTCTGAAACCGGAAAAGAAATCCCAGGTACAGAGGTAGTAGATGAAGAGCATGCATTTATTATTAATCTAAAAAATTAACTATAATTAAAAATTGCCATACTCTAAATATAGAGTGTGGCAATTTTTCCATACTATTCCAATGTAATATCAATTTTCTTCTACACTAAATGAATCCAACATCTTGTGCATAATTTCAAATAATTTCACTGCATCCTTCTGTTCAAGTGGAACACAACCTCCAATGCTTGCAGGAATACTAACAGCTTTTTCTTTTAGTTGTTCACCACTTTCAGTAATCATAACATCTAAAACTCGTTCATCCTTTTCGTTACGTTTTCTTGTAATATAACCTTTTATCTCCAGCTTCTTCAACACTGGAGTCAATGTTCCCGAATCGAGAAATAGATATTTTCCAAGTTCCTTTACATTCATCTCTTTATGTTCCCACAATACCATCATAGTAATATACTGTGTGTAAGTTAAATCAATTTCATCTAAGAATGGTTTGTAACGCTTCACTATTTCCTTAGAACAAACATACAAAGGAAAACATAACTGATTATCTAATTTCAATACATCATATTTATCTTTCATGTAATTACTCCATTTTCATAATCTGAATAGTTACAATTTACCACTAATTGCATCAATTTGCAATGTTATGAGTCAATTCTATTGACAAGCTTTGACTACAAATCATATGATGTTACAATCTATTCACTTTTTGAAGCTTCGTATGCTTCTCGCACTGCCTGTGCTAACTGGTCTGCGCAGGAGGTTGGTCTTCTGCCACATGTGATTCCCTTACACTTTTCTTCAATCTGGTCTACTGTCCAACCATCTACAAGAATAGGAATTGTTTTAAGATTCCCATTACATCCACCAGTGAAAACAATATTCTTCACTACGTCTCCTTCAATGTCCAGCTTGATGTTAGTAGCACAAGTGTCCGTTGTTTTATAATTATATTCCATTCTAGTCACTCCTCATCAAATTTCATATACAAATCATTATTACAAGTTACTAGCTCTGTTATCTTACTGCAAAATTTTACCTTTACAGTAATTTCTCAATCTCTTTATCAATATCTTTTGGCGTCTTTGTAGAACCAAATCTTCCAACCACATTACCTTTACGGTCTACCAAGAACTTTGTAAAATTCCACTTAATCTTACTTCCCATTAAACCACCTTTTTGTGATTTCAAGTAAGTAAATAAAGGATCTTCATTTTCACCATTCACATCAATTTTTGCAAACTGAGGAAATGTGATTCCATATCTAGAATTACAGAAATCTGTAATTTCCTCATCGCTACCTGGTGCCTGGTTCCCAAACTGATTGCATGGAAAATCCAATATCTCAAGTCCCTGCTCCTGATACTTCTCATACAAATCCTGCAACCCTTCAAACTGTGGAGTGAAACCACAACCAGTAGCAGTGTTAACAATCAATAACACCTTACCTTCATAATCCTTCAATGACACCATGTTACCATCTTTACCTTTTACTTCATAATCATAAATACCCATAGCTTTTCTCCTTTTCATTCAATATCCTTGTAGAATAAATATCTAATCATAAATGAATTCTACAAATGAAAGCATCAATTAGTTACATTCATAAAATTAAATTGTACACAATTTATTTATAATTTAAATTGTACACAATTTAATTTTATTTGTCAATATATAAAAACTGCCGCACATTTTTTCATAGGTACGACAGTTTTCTTTATGAATAAATTCATTTTTATATCTAGTAAACTACAGATAATAACTCACAGTAATCAATAACATCAAATTTTTCTTTTCATAAATCTCCTCTACATTTTTTACAAAATATTAAGATATATCATCAACACGGAAATATCCGCCGGTGAAACTCCTGAAATTCTTGAAGCCTGTCCAATATTTTCCGGACGAATCTCACTTAACTTCTGTCTTGCTTCCTTGCGAAGATTATGAATATCTTCATAATTGATATTATCCGGAATTCTCTTCTTTTCCAGCTTCTTAAAATGTTCTACCTGTGAACGCTGACGTTTGATATATCCATCATATTTTAACTCAATATCAATCTGTTCAATGACTTCCTTAGTAAGATTATCCTGATAAAATGAATCCTCCATCAAGGAAGTTCTCTCTTCATCCAAAGGAGAAATCATTTCATAAGAAAGCTCTGGACGTTTAATCAAATCTGCCAAGGATGCAGCAGTCTTAAGTGTCGTACTTTCATTCTCTTCCAAAAATGCCTGTACCTTCTTATTCGCACCCACCATAGTTTCTGATAATCTTGCAACTTCCTTTTCGATTAACTCACGTTTCTTGCAAAACTTATCATATCTCTCATCATCAATCAAACCGATTTCATGACCAATATTTGTAAGACGTAAATCTGCATTATCCTGTCTTAACAATAATCGATATTCTGCACGGGAAGTCATCATACGATATGGTTCTCTTGTTTCTTTCGTTACAAGGTCATCAATTAAAACACCAATATATGCTTGCGAACGATCTAAGACAATTGCTTCTTTTCCTTGCATTTTAAGAGCTGCATTAATACCAGCCATAAGACCCTGTGCAGCAGCTTCCTCATAACCGGAGCTACCATTCATTTGACCTGCACTATACAAGCCTTCCACTTCCTTGAATTCCAAGGTCGGTTTTAACAACAATGCACTAATGCAGTCATATTCAATCGCATAAGCATTTCGAACAATTCTAGCATTTTCCAATCCTGGAACACTTCGATACATGGCATACTGAACATCCTCTGGAAGAGAAGAACTCATACCACCAATGTACATTTCATTCGTATATTCTCCTTCCGGTTCCACAAACACCTGATGACGATTCTTGTCCGCAAACTTCATTACCTTATCTTCAATAGAAGGACAGTATCTAGGACCAGTTCCTTCAATTGCACCAGAAAATAGAGGAGAGCGGTCAATGTTGCTTCGGATAATCTCGTGGGTTTCCTCATTGGTATAAGTTAACCAACAGCTAATCTGTTCTCTCTTAATGTCCTCTTCTGTATTGGTAAATGAAAATGGAACAATTACTTCATCACCCTTTTGTTCCTCCATCTTCGAAAAATCAATACTTCGTTTATCAATACGAGCAGGTGTACCTGTCTTAAAACGTCTCACTGGAATACCATTTGCAACTAATGATTCTGTAAGATAGGTTGCAGCAGAAAGACCATTTGGTCCTGTGTGATTTACCACATCACCATAGATACATCTGGCATTCAAATATACACCATTACAAAGGATTACTGTCTTTGCATAGTAAGTAGCACCAGACTTAGTTTTAACACCACGGATTATTTTTTTAACTAATTTCTGCTTATTATTCTCACAAACCTTCTCATTATCAGAAGATACTATTTCAGATACCTTATTATCTAAAAAATCAATATTATCCGCAGTTAAAATTTCTTTATCTTTATCAATAGCTACTTCCACATCCTCCACAATAATTTCAGACACCTCTGCCTGACGCAAAGTGAGATGTTCCGTATCTTCCATCACCATTCTCATATTCTTTGTATATTCGATTTTATCTGCCTGGGCACGAAGAGAATGTACAGCCGGTCCCTTAGAACGGTTAAGCATTTTAGACTGAATGTATGTCTTATCAATATTCTTACCCATCTCTCCACCAAGGGCATCAATCTCACGAACCAAATGTCCCTTAGAAGAACCACCGATATTCGGATTACATGGCATCATTGCTACAGAATCCATACTCACTGTAAATATAATTGTTTCCATTCCCATTCTTGCAAGTGCAAGTGCTGCTTCACATCCTGCATGACCAGCACCAACTACCACTGCATCATAGGTTTCCTGTATTGTATTCATTACTTATTCCTCATCTTCCCATCTACCATTAAACTCTATATTTCGAAGAGGATACAAATCCTCTACTGTAGATAATTACTTACCCATACAAAATTCTCTAAAAATTGTCTCCACCAAATCATCCTCTACCGACTCACCAATAATATAGCCAAGTCTCTCATAAGCTGCCATCAAGTCAATGGATAAGAAATCCTCCGGCATACCAGCAGCAATACTTTCACGTACCATTTTAATAGAAGAAAGTGCTTCCATCAATGCTTCCTTGTGACGCATATTGGTAATATAGATTTCATCATTGTAAGACAAATTACCGTGGAAAAACATATCATTTAATTCCTGATAAAATGCTTCAAAACCAGTCTGTTCCTTGGCACTGATATCAATAATCATTTTATCAAGATAAGAGATAATATCCTCCTTTGAAACCATCTGTTCCAAATCCGACTTATTCTGCAAAATAATAACCTGTCTATCCTGAATCTGTTCCATAATCTGATAATCATTTTCATCCAGTGGAGTAGAAGAATCCACCACAAACAGAATCAAATCTGCTTCCTGCATTGCTTCAATGGACTTATCCACACCAATCTTTTCCACAATATCTTCTGTATCACGAATACCAGCAGTATCCACAATATTAAGAGGAATTCCATTGATAGAAATAAACTCTTCCAAGGTATCTCTGGTAGTTCCGGCAATATCCGTAACAATTGCTCGTTCTTTTCCCATCAACACATTCAATACAGAAGATTTTCCAGCATTTGGTTTACCAAGAATAACAGTGCGAATCCCTTCCTTCATCATTTGTCCATCCTCTGCCGTCTGGATTAAATGATTGATTTCCTGTTCTTTCTTTTCTAATAACTCATCTAAAGTATCACCGAATCCATCCAAATCATAATGCTCTGGATCATCTAATGCAGATTCAATATATGCAATATTGTGAATAATCTCTTCTCGAATCTCTACAATCTTATCTCGAAGATTTCCCTTTAATTGAGAAAGTGCTGTCTTTGCTGCCAGATCACTTTTTGCAGAAATGAGATCCATCACCGATTCTGCCTGAGATAAATCAATTCTTCCATTTAAAAAAGCTCGTTTAGTAAATTCACCAGGCTCTGCTAGTCTTGCACCATTTTGAATTAAAAGATGAAGAATTTGCTTCATCACCTGCATACCACCATGACAATCAATCTCCACCACATCTTCCTTTGTGTAAGTAGAAGGTGCTTTCATAACCAGTACAATTACTTC
>CAYTOQ010000080.1:0-8876 GCA_964439445.1 uncultured Clostridium sp.
ATACCACTTCTCAGGCGCAAAAACATCTGGTTTATAAGACTTCCATCTCAATTCGAAAGCTGATATTTCTTGCGGTTGCCACATTATCAAACTTCACAACATAATATTTGTCCGCTTCGTTAACCTCCTGTATGACACCAACCCCGAACAGGCTATGCTTTACCTTCGTACCAGCTTCTAGCTGTTTCGGCTTTTCACCGCTTATCTTTTCTTCATTCCGCTTAATAAATTGTGCTGCTGAATCCACCAAGCGTTGTTCCAATTCCACTGTATATTGCAGATACATCTTATCCGTATTGAAAATAAATCGGGACGGATAACGATACGAACCATCGAAATTCGTACCCTCTGCATCACTTAAAAACAATGCATTTTCCGCTCTTGTATACGCCACATAGGCAAGTCGTCGTTCCTCCTCTAGCATCTCCTTTGACTCCACGTGCTTGCTAGGGAAAATGCCCTCATTCATACCACAAATAAATACATATGGGAACTCCAAGCCCTTGGCGGTATGTATGGTCATAAGCTTCACTGCATCCTTCTTCTCCTCCTGGTCAAGATTGGTAAGCAAAGACACATTCTGTAAATAATCTGCCAACGTAGTTTCTTCCCCTGCTCCATTTTCAAAATTAAATAATGATTGCTTAAGCTCTGCTAGATTTTCCAATCTGCTATCCTCACCAGAAACCCGAAGCATCGACTCATAACCACTGTCATTTAACAAACCGGTCATCAAATCTGTCAACCGAAATAGTTTAAATGACTGCTGATAGGAGTCAATGAGATTCACAAAGTCTGCACCCTTACTACTGGTAACCAGCGGATGCTCCAAATTTTCCTTCAATGCTTCATACAGCTTACAACCATGCTTTTCTGCATAGTCCTCTAAAAGCTCCATTCGCTTCTTTCCGAAATTTCTCCGTGGTACATTAATAATTCTTCGAAAAGACATATCATCTTCAAAAATAAGCATACGCAGATAGCTAATGGCATCCTTAATCTCCTTACGGCTGTAAAAAGCCATTCCACTATAGATCACATATGGAATCTTCTTCTTTAACAGCTCCTCTTCCACACTTCGGGATACATGATGCGCACGATAAAGTATTGTCACATCATTATAGCTCTTGCCACTTTCCTTTAATCTTTGAATCTGTCCTATCATCCACTTTGCTTCCTCTGATGTAGTTTTTGCATGATGATACACCACCGGAACATTGGCTTCTTTTATCGGTTGCAAATCCTTTTTAATTCTCTGTTCATTTTTCGAAATCAAGGAATTCGACGCCTTCAAGATATCAGAAGAGGAACGGTAATTCTTATCCATGATGATATCCGTACATCCTCGATGCACCTTATCAAAATCCAATATAAATTCAATCCTTGCTCCACGCCATGTATAGATTGTCTGATCCGGGTCTCCTACGATAAACAAATTCTTATGATAACCACTAAGCAGCTCCGCCATCTCGTACTGCATGGCTGACACATCTTGAAATTCATCCACCATAACATACTGCAAGCGCTGTTGCCACTTTTCTAGTTTCTCTTCGAAATTATTAAGAATATAAAAAGCAAACGTCATCAAGTCCTCATAATCCAATCCAAAGCACTTCTTCTGCTCATATAGATAGCCAAAGAAAATGCGGTCTTCCACTTTAACTGCGGTTAAAAACTCTTCCCGAAGTTTGCCAGCATCCAAATTCAACATATATGGAATATGCTCCATCTTTGCCTTCCTGCCACCAATCATCTCTGTTGCCATGGAATAGGTATATTGTCTGGCATCAATCTTCGCCTGATCATACACATTGCGCAAAATATCATCGGTATCCTCTTCATCTAACACAAGAAAATTATCCGGATAATTCATGGTATGAATATCCTCACGCAGAAGCTGTACACAAAATCCATGAAAGGTACACACCATGCCCGTGTCCTGATCTCCAATCATATTGCGGATTCGCTTGCGCATCTCATTCGCCGCTTTGTTTGTAAATGTGACACACAAAATGTTAGCTGTAGCGATTCCCACATCATTCACCAGATACACATAACGATGCGTCAGTGCTTTTGTCTTACCACTTCCAGCACCTGCCACTACACGCACATACCCTTCCGTAGTTGTAACTGCTCTCTTTTGTTCCTCATTCAAACCTTCTAATGTATCAAACATACTCCTTCTACACTGTATGCAAGAGCACACATAACTCCTTCCTACCTACTTACCAAACCATGCAGAACGTCTGTTCTTAATATATCATACTATACCTTTATATTCAATATTTCAAAGCTATGTTAAACCAAAAAAGAAACGGTCTGGCATATCTGCAGCAAAACATATACCAAACCATTTCCTTATATTTAATCTCAATTTCCATAACATAAAACAGATATTATAATCTGATATTTTATTATAACACATATTTTTTTATATTACAATATTTCTTCGATGAAAATTGTTCTTTCTCTTCCCAAATCCACGATCTTATCCTCCGTAATTGGACGATTTACTCGATTATAATATATCTTTACAATCGGACGTGGACCTTCATTCTTTCGCACATTGGAAACAATTCCTACCTCCTGCGTTGACAAGCGAACCATAACCCCTAATGGATAGATTGGAATGTTATTTACAAACGCTTTTACCACTTCCGGGTCATAATAAATGCCACTCGTTCCATACAATTCTTCAATCGCCATATATGGTGGTATATTCAAATAGGTTACAGAAGAAGAATACTGTGCACACACATTTACAATTCTTGCCACTAAAGGTATTTCTTCTCCAGCCACTCCCTTCGGATAACCAGAACCATCCCATCTTTCGTGGTGATAAAGAATACAGTTAGCAACTACTCGCGGTATATTTTTCTGTAATGCAAAGTAATAACCATAGGTCGGATGCTCCTTCCATAGCTTTTCCTGTTGCGGATTAAACTTATCTTCTACAATCAACGTCGGCATCTCTTCCACACCAATATTATGAAGCAAGCCACCTATGATAGCAACCAAAATCTGCTCCGTCGGAAGTCCCATACAGCCTGCAACCAGACCACTCAACACAGCGGTATACACACTATGATCATACAAACGCACTTTGTTGATAATACGTAATTCTACCATAAATGATAACACCTCATCACTTTGGACAACCTTCTTAATCAGTCCCTCTAGAAGCTGTGCCACCTTAACTACATTATCATTCTTATTGGCTTCTGGCTGCTTAGGTGATGTATTGCGCAGCACTCGAATAAAATCCTCTACTAAATTCTCCGCCATCTTATCACTTGGTGATACAAACAATGTATTCGGATCTGCCACATCAACTGATGCAATTTCTAACTCCTTTAGCTTTTGAATATTACGGATGCTTAACGCTGTTCCTGCCTTGAGCAAGCATTTACCCCCACTATAAACTGCTTGCTCTAGTACCATACCTGGTTTTAGTTTCACCACACTCATTAAACTCATATCAATCCCTCTTCTCATACATTATTAAATCGCATATATTTCTATAACACCAAACGTATTATATCATATTTCCAGTGTTATATCACTTGGTAGAATCACCTATCTTAGCGTAAAATAATGTGCAAAACAACTAGATTTCTCGGTGATATGCAATACGAATAATATCATCAATCGTAACCTCTTCAATTGCCACGTCCTTAATTGACTTTTGCTCCGATATTTCCTGAATTAACTGTGCTGCAGTAATATCTGCCTTTTGGAAGCGATACTTGGCAACATTTCCTTCTCTCTTATATAACTCTGCTCTCGGATGCTCCACCACCTGCTCATCATAAAATTCCACCACCAGATCCTTATATGGAGCAATTCGCTCTACTAATTCTGCCAATGGTCCATCCTCTATAATGGTTCCGTGGTTAATAATAATAAGACGCTTACAAAGCTCCTGCACATCTCCCAAATCATGGGTAGTCAAAATGACAGTCGTTCCTTTTACACGATTGATTTCCTTGATAAACTTGCGAATCGCATACTTGCCATCCACATCCAAACCGATGGTTGGCTCATCCAAAAATAGTACAGACGGATTATGTAGCATTGCCGCAACCAGGTCACCTCGCATCCTCTGCCCTAAGGATAACTGTCTTACAGGAATATCGATAATTTCTGAAATCCCCAAAATCTCATCCATTATCTTCAAATTCTCCTCATACACCTGTTGTTCAATCTGATAGACGTAACGCAATAACTCAAAACTTTCTCCGAGACGCAAATCCCAGTTAAGCTGTGTCCGCTGACCGAACACAACACCTAAGTCCCTCACCACTTCTTTTCGATTCTTGTAGGGTTCTTTTCCATTTATAAATATCGTTCCAGACGTCGGTGTCAATATTCCTGACATCATTTTTACCGTTGTGCTTTTTCCTGCACCATTTGGTCCCAAAAAAGCGACAATCTCACCCTTTTCAATCTGAAAACTGATATCCTTTACCGCTTCAATCGTCTGCTTTTCGCTTTTTATCAAACTTTTAATCGCACCGCCCAGACCCTTTTCCTTTTTGGTAATCACATAATTTTTCTTTAGATTCGTAACCTGTATCATCGCATACTCCTTTAATTCCCTGCACTCTCATACCGTTTCAGACCCAATTTGAATACCTTTGCTGCCACCAACATAACCACAATTCCTACAAGTAACGTCATCCAGATTGCGCCGTCCCAAGCAAACCTACCATTTTCCACACCTAATAGCTCAGCCGTTGGATAAAAACTGACCCAACCAATCGGCAACAAATACGTCAACACAAATTGAAAGCTTTCCGGATACATAGAAATGGGATACATGGTTGTCTTATCAAACAACTCCTGCGTATATCCGCCAAAATCATTGACACTATCCGTCCAAAAAGAGCTACTTCCAATAATTAGATAAATTCCACCGCGGATTAATGTCGCTCCAATTAGCATCACCAATATGTACACCGTGTTCTGCATATTCCATACAAAATCCACCTGTATGCAGCCATACGTAAAAACACAAATGCCTGGTATCAAATCCGTAATTCCAATCACATTGAACTTCGTAAAAAAGAACTGATAGAGCACACTCATCGGCCTTAACATAAACCGGTCAAAATCCCCAGCTATTACCGCATATCCCATAAACCATCCTTGCACAAAGAAAATCATTGAAAGTGCATGGGAAATTACAGAAATGCCATACAAAAATGCAAGTTGTCCGTATCCCCAGCCTGATATTGAACCAAACTCTTCCACCACAAACTTGATGGTAGCAAAACCCAATATAAACTGAATCGGATTGGACAACAGCCAACCCATAATATTGGCCGGATATTCCAATGTTGTAAGAAATGCTATTTTTACACTAGCCAAGGATACTTCCGCATAGTGTTTGATTGCCTTTAACATATCGATCAGCCTCCTTGCACTAGAACGTGCTTTGTAACACGCTTTTGTAAAAACGAAAACAATATCCACAATATCACCAACCACAATAGCTGAATTCCCATCTTGCCAAGCAACACATCTAGCTCATATTTCCCAATATAAATGTCTAATGGCAACTGATAAATGTACACAAATGGCAGTGCATTGAGAATATCACTCAACCACTCTGGGAAAAACCACATAGGAATGACACAGCCTGACAACAAACGTATTAAATGTTTTTTCACTTGTACCATTGGCTGCATATTAATTGCAGTAAATGCCCACGTAGAAAAACAGGCTGCCAGCAGCCAGTTAATCAGATATGCCATAACCACACTTGGCACAAACAACAAAAAGGAACCTAGACTATGCGGAGTAGGAACCGCAATACACAAGCTTCCAATCAACAATATTGGAATGATATTTTGAAAAATCAATGAAGTGGTGTAACCTAAGTCTTCAAAAAAATAAATGCCAAACAGACTAATCGGCTTTAACATATCAGTCGCTACCGTACCCTTTTCCACACTCTGAATGACACGTTGCTCCACAAACGTAATAAAAAATAAAGACATCATAGAGGACACAATTGTATAAACCATCATATCCTCCACCCGTACTCCCTTGACCGTTTCATATCCAACATACAAAGCTTTCCAGAAATAAGCTGTAGCAAACATAACAATACATTGCCATATAATATTTCCGTACACATCAAACCGATACGCTAACGACTTTTGTATTCGTGTTTTATATACATAATAATAAGCTTTCCAATTCACAGTCACCATACAATCCCTCACACTAATAAAATCTATTTACAAAACTCTTATTTTCATATATCACTATTTGATTCCTACATAACTATAGCATACGTCATAAGCCTTATGCATTATAATTATAATTTACAACATCAAATTGTAATATAGTTATATGCCAGATTTTTATAACAATCTTTCAGTTATACCAATGAACCCATTCAAACCAACCATCCAAGTCAACGTATCTAAACCGGCACATACCTGTTGTTGTCCATTCCCTCTCATATCACGCATATTTACTTCTCATTCACAATATTATTCAACCACACATTACTGCGCACCATAAAAAAGCCGATTATAACCTTAATAATCTCAGTAAACTGTACAAGAAATACAACTACGGTTACTGGCAATACTGTGTACCTTGCCAGATAGAAAGCAAATGGTACCACAAGCACCCAAGTATAGACACTGTCAAACAAGAAGGTTACAACTGTCTTACCTCCTGAACGCAAGGTAAAGTATGTACAATGGGAAAATGCACATAATGGCATAACCGCAGCGGCAATTAAAATAAACTGACTGGCAAGTTCTTTAATACTTTCTTCTGTCTTATAAATATCCGGAAAAAAGCCACCAACAAGTGCCATAACCGCAGCCACCACAGTACAACAAGCTACGCTAAAGAATATCATTTTGTTATCTGCATCCTTTGCCTTTTCCAGCTCGCCAGCACCTAAATATTGCCCAACCACAATTGAAATACAAGAACCCAACTGAATAAACACAATATTAAATAAATTGGTTATCGTCGATGCTATATTCTGGGCTGCAACCACATCTAATCCTCGAACAGAATAGCATTGCACTAAAAATGTCATTCCTGACGCCCATAGCATCTCATTTAACATAAGTGGAGTTCCTTTGATGAATACATCCTTGCTAATATTTCCCGGAATACGAAAACCTCTATAGACACCCACACTATACTGATTTCTTTCCGGATTACGATGTGTCCATATTACTACAATCATACACTCCAAAATACGTGCTATTACAGTTGCCAATGCTGCTCCTTGAACTCCCATTACAGGAAAAGGTCCAACACCAAAAATAAACAGATAGTCTAGTATCAAATTAGAAACCACCGCCACCATACTGGCAACCATCGGCACAAATGTCTGCCCTGTTTCTCTTATGGTACTGACATACGCCTGGCAGATAGCAAAGGGCATAAGAGATAACATCATAATTGCCAAATATTGTTCTCCATACGCCAAAGCCAACTCCACATTACCAACCTCTCCGCTATCGTGCAGGTATAGAGAAATGAGTTCGGTATTAAAAAAGCCAAACAATAATAATGCACTACCTGCTATAAAAAAAGTGATGTACAGCTTAAATCGAAAAGTAAACTTATGTCCTTCATGGTCACCCTTACCAAAAAACTGTGTTCCAAATATACCTGCACCTGACACACCACCAAACACACAAATATTAAATACAAATAATAGCTGATTCACAATTGCCACACCTGACATTGGTTCGGTTCCCAAACGGCCAACCATTATATTGTCCGCAAAGCTTACAAAGCTTGTAATAGCATTCTGTGCAATCATAGGAAGAGCTAATACCATAATACGTCTATAAAAAGCTGCGTCTCCTAAAAATGTTGTCTTAAATTTATTCCACATATTCTCACCTTCTTTTCTACAGAATACTCTCATTCCACAACAAATACAATTATATTGCTAGTATAATAAAAATGTAGCCTGTACAAACATACAGACTACATTCTATCATTCACTCATTCGATATAGAATAGCATTTATCCTATTCTACCACTTTCAATTCCTGTGCCAACTGGTTCAGACCCTCGACAATCGTTCCAACTTCATTGGTAATCATTTGGTTCTCCTCTGTAGATTCCAAGGTTTCATTGGAATGTGCTGTAACCTCTTCCGTCACTGCCGATATCGTCTCAATACCTTGAATAATTAACTCATTGGCCTCCTGCAATTCCACTACAAGCTGACTCATAGACTCTGCCTCATCCGACACCTGCTTATTCTTGACAGTAATCTTCGCAAAACTATCCGCAGTATTGCTTGCCACTACATTCTGCTCTTCTGCGTTACTTACCATTTGGTCAATCACACGAACAACGCCCTGTAACTCATAGGAAATATTATCAATCAAATTGGTAATATCCACTGTCGCTTGCTGTGTCTGTGTCGCAAGACTTGAAATTTCAGAAGCGACTACCGCAAATCCACGTCCCGCTTCACCAGCTCTTGCTGCCTCAATGCTTGCATTCAGTGATAACAAACTTGTCTGTTCTGTAACCTCATTAATCATCTGCACAATTGATTGCATCTGATCTGTATATTTATATAAATCTGCCAATTCCTTCGACATATTCTCATTGGCTTCATTGGATAACTGTACATGATGTATCAAATTATCAATATTTCTCTGCGCCGCTTCAAGTTCTGTATTCGTTGCCTCCACATACTCTGTAATTGCATCAGATGCATCGGTAACTTGCTTCACTGTTCGCTGTATTTCTTCCGTCTTTTCAATCTGAACCTGAATTGTATCCACTGCATCACCGGTTCCCTGTACAACCTCTCCCATAGAATTCTTCGTCTTATCAGCAGACATTCCCAAAATCTCCATCTTATCTGT
>CAYTOQ010000080.1:8976-11900 GCA_964439445.1 uncultured Clostridium sp.
CAAATAGGCAGCTATTAGCACAAATGTCATTATGGTATATACTACAATTGCAGTCTTATTACAGCGCTGCATATCCGAAACTTTTCCCTGGTTCATACGATTATCCTCCTCATTCACCAAAATTGTCTATTAATGGATATTTTATCATACTCAACCAATAAAAATCAACCAGTATCCTACCTGCAGATAAACTATAATACTACTTTTAGAGCCTGAATCATACTGCAAAACGTGACCACACTATAACAACACAGCTCAAATAGCTGCTTTTAATGAAATTCCACCATATAATCTCTATACCTTAACGCACACATATTACGCTGACACTTATAATTCCTTCTTTCCTCAATCGCAATCGTATTAAAAAAAGTCTTCCATAGGCTCTCATATTCCGTAGAGCCTCTATGTTGCCAGATTTTTTCTAATATCTCCCGTTCCAATGGTGCCAAATACCACTGTTTTCCTTTTTCGTGAAACAAACCCATCTCGTGCACTTCGTCTAGAATCACAAAATGCTCCTCTGGAAAGCGATCCGAAAAATGCTCTGCAATCAAGGATAACACTTGATTCTTGGGATGAATCTTTGCAATCAATATCCCTTCCTCTGTATCGTGAAAACGTAATATCTCTCGAAACATATGAGATTCATTACCAACATTTCTCCGCAATTCAAATATTCTGCACACCACATCTTCCCCATGCATCTGTACCACGCCAGCACCGTATCGAAATCCCATTTTTAAAAAATGATAAATGCAATCAATCTTATCCCTCTCAAACGACAACGCCGCATTGTATATCATATAATATGCTTCCTGACTAATCTTAGTCTTTACTGAACGAGCAACCTTTACCGCCTTTTCCATATCAGTCTGCACATAACGACACTGCGCAAACAATTCCAGTTCATAATTGCGTTCCACACATATAGACAGAACATCATCCGGCAACCTTGCCGCCCACGCATCGTATATGGCTGTAAAAATCCCATCCGGTGTATCCTCACACAAATAAACAACCTTATTCATCTAAACCACCTCTTCCAGCTTCGCTTCTTCTGTTCTATTTATCATATAATGCGTATCCCGTTTCATACCCTGTATTCCAATAAAATTCTGATTTTTCTCTAGAAATTCCTTATCGTCAAACAATGATAACTGGCGAAACGTCATACTATACTCTAATTCCCAACTCTTCTTATTCTCCAGTTGTAAAATCTGTCTTGTAATATAATCCTCATCAATCTTCGTCTGGTGCATCATTCGCCCCTTACAGGTAATAAAATAATGGGCTCTCTTCAGTACCACCCCAATACGTTTCAAATTATCAAAATCCAATACAGCACTCTTTCTCGCCATCATAATTCTTCTGGCAGACTTCACTCCTATTCCCGGGATTCGAAGCAACATTGCATAGGTGGCTGTATTAATCTCCACAGGAAAATATTCTAAATGCCGCAATGCCCACTCACACTTCGGATCTAAAAACATGTTAAAATTAGGCTTATCCTCTGAAAGTAATTCATTCGCTTCAAATCCATAAAAGCGTAGCAACCAATCCGCCTGATACAGACGATGCTCGCGAAGAAGTGGCGGCTTTGTATTCAATGCGGGCAGCTTAGAATCCTCATTCAAGGCAACATAGGCAGAATAAAATACACGTTTCAAATCAAATCGATTGTATAGTGCTTCTGCTACCGATAATATCTGATAATCATTTTCCGGCGTAGCTCCTATAATCATCTGGGTGCTTTGTCCTGCCGGAACGAATTTGCTATCTGCTTGATATGGACGAGTAAGAGCGTTTCCTCCAATTGATTGTAACGACAAAACATCCGAATTGCTATGCTTCCTTCTTGTGCTAAGTAACTCAATACCAGTAACATTGGCATGCACACTGCTACTGTCGCTATATAACAAGAAATCCTTCCTCTCCGATACATTCTCCACTTGTAAAGTTGATAATCCCCAACCATCCTGTGAAGAAAGCTTAATCTCCGGCGGTGCCAGGCACCTGTTATCCCTGCCATCCACAATTCCGTTCTGAATCTGGCGCATTGGAGTCAGTATGGTCTTCCTTGTCTTATTCGGTGCAAGCTCTCGCAATCCATCGGCCGTAGGAAGTTCCAGATTCGTACTCATTCTATCAGCAAGAAATCCCACCTGTTCAATCATCTGAGGGTCTGCCCCCGGAATTGCTTTCACATGAATATATCCATTAAACCGGTGCACATTACGAAGCAAATGTAATGCAATGTATATCTCCTCCATAGTTTTGGTCGGGTTATCCTTGATACCTGAACTCAAAAACAACCCTTCTATATAGTTATGACGATAAAATTGCATCGTCAGCTCACACACCTCTTCCGGCGTGAAGCTGGTTCTTACCACATCATTCGACTTGCGGTTAATGCAATATTTGCAATCATAAATACACTCATTGGTATATAAAATCTTCAATAACGACACACATCTGCCATCTGCAGAAAAGCTATGACAAATTCCGCAAGCCGCTGCGTTACCGGTCATACCCGCTTTCCCCTTGCGGTCAACTCCACTAGAGGTACAGGCAACATCATACTTAGCTGCATCTGATAAAATAGTTAGCTTCTCTTCTAATGATAAATTCTCAATATATGCCATAATTCTTCTCCCTATCACACCATACCATGAATCTGTCTGTAAACCAAAACTCATAAAAATCTAAAATAGAATCTTCGCGCAAATAGAACACCTGTTCCGAACACACGTTTATTATAACATATATTTATTCTTATGCAAGCCTAATTTAAGCCCTAGTTTAAGTCCCGTAATTTAAGCGTATTTAAGCGTATTTTAAGCCCTAATTCGTAAATTGTAATTCGAAAAAAAATATAAGACGATAAGGTGCCGATTTTTCTTTTTTTGAAAGCATAAGAGAGATTC
>CAYTOQ010000081.1:0-5018 GCA_964439445.1 uncultured Clostridium sp.
GTATATGAATATTTCTAATGAAAAGTAGATGGTTTTCTGATATACTTAAAAGCAGCTTCAACTACAAATAAGAAGGTGGAAAAGAGGTACATATGAGACATCAAAATAAAAACAAAATGGTTAAGTTGATTTTATGTATAATGGTAATGGCTATGAGTGTGTTTGGCTTATGACAAGAGGCATATGCAGCGGATAGAAGTCTGAATCTAGAGGCACCGACTCAGGATGAGATTCGTCAGTATGTGAAAAACCATACTAGAACAAGTCAAACAGAAACAACATATGCTAGTAATCCAGTGACAACTAGTCCTTACGCAGCAGGTGTACTTTCTGATGAAACCTTGCAGTATGCTTTGGATGCATTGAATGAGATGCGTTATATTGCAGGCATATATTCTAAGTAGTGTTAGATGATACGTATAATGAACAGTGTCAGGCAGGAACTCTTGTGAATTATGTGAATGGTGTAATGTCACACACGCCGGCTCAGCCTGATGATATGAGTGATGAATTATATAATCTAGGAAAAACAGGTGCTTATACGGCAATGTATTCATTTGATTGTTCGCATACGGTTTCATCCGCTCAAACAGTTGTGTGGCCGGCACAGAATATGCCAACGGAGTATTTTGATGAAAATTATCCATGGTCAATTTCTTCGGATGAAGCATTTAGTAATCCTTCTATTACTTTAACTTGTAATGAAGATGGTGAAGAGTGGAATTTTTCTAGCGATGCAGCGGATGGATATTTCAACTATAACAGTGAAGGCTATGGACAATCACATTGTTTGATATTTTGCCCGGATAATGTGGATGCATATTATGCAGGAGATACTTTTACGGTTAAAGTGAAAGAGAATGATGAGGTGACCTTAGAGTATACGGTAACGTTTTTCAATTTAGAAACAGAGGAAACACATTTGCACAATTTCGTTGAGGTTAGTAGAGTAAATGCGACCTGTACCAAAGAGGGAACGATTTGTTTGCAGTGTGAGGGGTGTGGAGAATCCGGCACAGAGACGATTGAGGCAAACGGTCATACTTCAGGAGACTGGATAGTTGATAAGGCAGCAACCTATGCAGAAAACGGAACTCGTCACAAAGAGTGTGTGGTTTGTAAAACGGTTTTAGAGAGTGAAGAGATTGCGAGGCTAGAGGAAGAGGATGCGAAGGCAAAGCTAGAGGTACAGGTGGGAGATGAGGTTACATATAGTGGACACATTTATTTGGTTCATAGTAATACTTCAAAGAGTAAAGAGGTAACCTATAGGGGCCCGGAGAATAAGAAAATCAAAAAAGTTGGCATTCCTAAAACAATTCAGATAGGAGATGACACCTACAAAGTCACTGCTATTGAGAAAAATGCCTTCTCAAAATGTACAAAGCTAAAGAGTGTAACCATTCCATCTTCAGTAAAGAAAATTGGAGCGAAGGCATTTTATAACTGTAAGAATTTAAAAAAGATTACTATTCAATCAAAAAATTTGAAGAGTAGTACGATAGGGAAAAATGCATTCAAAGGAATTCACAAAAAGGCACAGATTAAGGTGCCGAAGAATAAGGTGAGTGCTTATAAGAAAATGTTAAAAAAGAAGGGACTTCCAAAACAGGCAACAGTCCAAAATTAAAAATCAGAGTCAATTCGATATTTGGCTGATGAAAAATAGTTGAGATAAAATACTAGAACCGACAGCGCAGAAATGGAGAGTATCTATGCAAGAATTAGAATTTATTGCACCTTGTCATTTTGGCTTGGAGGCAGTGCTTAAAAGAGAAATTACGGATTTGGGATTAGAAATTGTGATGGTAGAGGATGGGCGTATCACCTTTAAAGGAGATGTGTCTGCCCTTGCAAAGGCGAATATTTTTATTCGAACCGCAGAACGAATTATGATAAAAGTGGGCTCGTTTAAGGCGACTACCTTTGATGAATTATTTGAGGGAACGAAGGCACTGCCTTGGGAGGATTATCTTCCAAAGGATGCGAAGTTTTGGGTGACGAAGGCAACCACGAATAAATCAAAGTTGTTTTCTGGCTCGGACATTCAATCTATTGTGAAAAAAGCGATTGTAGATAAATTAAAGGGAAAGTATAATGTTACATGGTTTGAAGAGGATGGAGCAGAGTATCCGATTCGAGTATTTATCTTGAAGGATATGGTTACCATTGCGCTGGATAGTTCTGGAACCTCCTTGCACAAGAGAGGGTATCGCCAGTTGGTGGGTAAGGCTCCGATTTCGGAAACCTTGGCTGCGGCATTGATTATGCTGACTCCGTGGAACAAGGACAGGATTTTGATTGATCCATTTTGCGGTAGTGGAACCTTTCCGATTGAGGCGGCATTGATTGGAGCGAACATTGCACCGGGTATGAACCGGGAATTTACTGCGGAGAACTGGAAGAATATTGCACCGAAGAAGGTGTGGTATGAGGCAGTGACGGAAGCAGAGGATTTGATTATCAAAGATATTAAAATGAACATTCAGGGGTATGATTTGGACCCGGGAATTGTGAAATGTGCCATGCAAAATGCCAGAGAAGCAGGGGTAGAGGAATACATTCATTTTCAGCCGAGAGATATGAGAGAGTTATCCAGTCCGAAAAAGTATGGATTTATCATAACCAATCCACCTTACGGGGAGCGCTTGGAAGAAAAATCCGATTTGCCAAAGCTTTATAAGGAGATTGGACAGACCTTCGACAAGCTAGACACCTGGTCTAAGTTTATTATTACATCTTATGAGGATGCAGAAAAGTATTTGGGAAGAAAGGCAACAAAGAATCGTAAGATATACAATGGAATGATTAAGTCCTATTTCTATCAGTATATGGGACCGAAGCCGCCAAAAAAGGAAAACTGATTAGCATGTGAAATCCACTTGTAGTATTTTGAGTATTGACTTACGCAGAGTGAGAGGTCTTTGTGTAAGTCAATTATTTGCAAGATTGTTGTGTGGCTTTCACACGCCAATTTGAGAGGATAAAAAGATTTCTGGAGGAAAGAAGAGAAATATGAAGAAATTGATATTTGCCACGGGCAACGAAGGAAAAATGAAAGAAATTCGTATGATTTTGGGAGATTTGGATTATGAGATTCTCTCTATGAAGGAAGCGGGAATAGATATAGATATTGTGGAGGATGGAAAGACCTTTGAGGAAAATGCGATTATCAAGGCAACGGAGATTAGCAAGATATCGAACTGTGTTGTGTTGGCAGATGACTCGGGGCTTGAGGTGGATGCAATGGACAAGATGCCTGGTATTTATTCTGCCAGGTATCTTGGAGAGGATACTCCTTATTCTATAAAGAATCAGACAATTATTGACAATTTGGCTGGCTTGCCAGACGAAAAGAGAACTGCCCGTTTCGTATGCGCCATTGCGGCAGCTTTTCCGAATGGAAGAGTGGTTACGAAGCGTGGAACAATCGAGGGTATAATTGGTTACGAGGAACGGGGTGAAAATGGATTCGGCTACGATCCAATTTTCTTCGTCCCAAAGTACGGAAAGACGACAGCAGAGCTTTCTCCGGAGGAGAAGAATAAAATCAGCCATCGTGGTAAGGCGTTGGAGATGATTAAGGAAGAGCTATAAGAGGAAATTCGATGATGGGAGACATGGCATGTAAGAGATGCGTATGCTATGAAATGTAGAGAAACAATTAGGAAGGACATAGTAACAATGCGAATACTGGTTATTAGTGATTCACATGGTAAAAATGATGATGTAAAGCGGGTGTTAGAGCAGGTGGGTGAGATTGATATGTTCATTCATTTGGGTGACATTGAGAAAAATGTGGAGTATGTCAAGGAGCTTGCAAAGTGTGAGACCCATATGGTGCTTGGTAACAATGATTTTTTTATTGATTTGCCACCACAGGAATCATTTGAGATTGCAGGTAAAAAGGTTTTTATTACCCACGGACATCGATTTTATGTTGGGTACGGAGTGGACAAGTTAAGAGAGTATGCGTTGGATAATGGATATGATATCGTGATGTTTGGGCATACCCATAGACCATATCTAGAAATTGGTGAGAAGGTTACTATTTTGAACCCGGGAAGCATTTCTTATCCGAGACAGGATGGGAGAAAATGTACCTATATGTTAATTGAGGTGGACAAAGAAGGAGAGTTTCACTATTCCAGAGGGATTCTGAAATCGTCGCTTGGAATGTTTTATGAGGAGCTGTTTAAGTAATTGATATATACATATAGCTCATTTAAAGATGTTAATTTTAACTAAAGTTAAAATGTGTATGGCTGAGAAAAGGAAAGTAAAGGAATCGATGTAATGAAAAAAGGACAGATTTACGAAGGTGTTGTAGAGCGTTACACCTTCCCTAACAAAGGATATGTGAATATTGAAGATAGACAGATTTGCGTGAAGGGTGCTATAAAAGGACAGAAAGTACGTTTTTCCATAAAGAAGCTTCGCAAGGGAAGCGGAGAAGGTCGTTTGTTAGAGGTGTTAGAGAGAGCATCATTTGAAGACAGAGAACCTGCGTGTCCGCATTTTGGAACTTGTGGTGGATGTGCTTACCAGACCCTTAGCTATGAGAATCAGTTAAAGATAAAAGAGGAGCAGGTGAAAGCATTGTTAGATGCGGTAATTGAGCCAAAGGATTCTTATATCTGGGATGGAATTAAAGGAAGTCCGGTTCAGGAGTCTTATCGCAATAAGATGGAGTTCTCCTTTGGCGATGAATTTAAGGATGGTCCGTTAGCGCTTGGTATGCATAAGAAGGGTAGCTTTCACGATATTGTAACGGTGGATAGCTGTAAAATTGTAGATAGGGATTATAATCAGATTTTGGAAACCGTGTTGCGTTTTTATGAAGAAAAGCAGATACCATTTTACAAGAAAATGCAGCACGTGGGAGTGCTTCGTCATTTGGTGATTCGTCAGGTGGCTTGTAGCAAGGATATTTTAGTGAATTTGGTGACCACCACACAGCAAGGGATGACAGGGGAACATTTAGACCAGGAACAGCTTTCTAAATATCTGTGTTTGGA
>CAYTOQ010000081.1:5118-11899 GCA_964439445.1 uncultured Clostridium sp.
TCTTACGTAGGGGAGACGAAGGATAAGGTTATCTTTGATTTATATAGTGGAACTGGAACGATAGCACAGATGTTGGCGCCGGTTGCCAAGAAGGTCATTGGTGTGGAGATTATAGAAGAGGCGGTGGAAGCGGCAAGAGAAAATGCAGCCTTGAATGGACTTGCCAACTGTGAGTTTATTGCCGGAGATGTGTTGAAGGTGATAGATGACATTGCGGATAAACCGGACATTATCGTACTGGATCCGCCGAGAGATGGAATTCATCCAAAGGCTATCGAAAAGATTGTTGCCTACGGTGTGGAGGAGATGGTGTACATATCCTGTAAGCCGACTAGTCTTGCAAGAGATTTGGAAATTTTGCAGGCGAGAGGATACAAGGTGGTGCGCGGATGCGCCATTGACCAATTTGTAAATACGCTCCATTGTGAAAGTATCGTGCTATTAAAGAAAGTAAATGGTGAAATAACGCCTAAAAGCTATGGTGGAAATGAGCCAGAGATTGAAGATTGCGGATGTATTTATGGGTAAATAATTTTCGAATAGGTTGTGCTCATTGCATTTTTTGCCGATACAATATTGAAGCTACGAATAAAAGGGGCACTAAATTGATATTAGCAGTATAATTTGTGTAATTAGTATGAGGTTCTAAGCTGAGTAAGGTACGTGAATTTGCCAGTGCGCGGCTTGGTGAGGATACCCGCGGTTCGTATGATATACCTTGAAAATTGCGACAATACCGAGCAGGCTGGAGATTATGCGTATTGCGGTACAACAGGAAAAATAATAATGATAGTAGGACTACGATGGATGAAAGATAGGGAGTGATAGAAAATGGATGAAAGAGAGCAGCTACAACGTGAAGTGTTGAAGGAATTGATTTCTTATAGTGAAAGGTTAATTCCTGCGGTACAGATGGTTATTGAAGAACTACGTAATAAAGAAAATGAAGACACCAACGAATTTATGAATGAAGTAATCAATGGAATCAATTGGGAAATTGAAGTGTATAATCAATGTGCATCGTTGATTAACTCACAGAGTAATTATATCGATAAGAAGGCAATGATTGTAGCAGTAACTAATCTTGGTCAGTGTTTGAGTGGTGATGATGATTTAAAAGTTGCGGAGTGTTTTGAACAGGATTTTCTGCCATTTTTGAATAAGCTTGCACTAGCGGCGAAAATGGTGCTAGGTGAGTGATGTCAGTATATTGATATCTTTGAATAAGTCGTTTTAAACGATGTAATTCGATTAAAATGAAAGAAAAGGTTGATATAGCAATTCGCTATACCAACCTTTCTATGTTATAGAAAAAATTTTTGTCAGACCATACTAGGAATAATCATTAAAAAGTAATCCTGAATACTTTGATGGGTAATAAGGGTTTGGATAGGTTCCGTGGGTGTTCGGATAAGTGACCACGACCTTGTCTATATAATGTAAAGGATTTAAAGTCATTTTCTCAGTGGTTCGTTTGATATCCTTTCGAAAAGAAGAATTTTCATCAAATAATTCATTGATTTTATCTGTGTCAATTTCCTTGCCTTGTGTAATGTAACCATCCTCATTAATAGTAAGACCTACGGCTTCTAGTGAAGAATGATGACGATTTGCAATGTTTGTTACATCACGGAATAGCTTCGATGCTCCTTTTTGATTGCCGTTTCTGGATATGTCTACTAGTTGGTTGTAGGAGTCTAAGAAATTTTGCATCTGGTCTGCCACCATACTCTCGTCTGGAACTATTTTTATCTTGATTGGTTTGTCGTTGGTAGACAACAAATCAATGTCTATAGCATGATTCAAAGAAATACGGTTGCTGATAGAGGTGTGTAAAGTGTCATTGATATAAAATTCTGCGTTGGTAGGCATAGTTTCGACCTGTTCCACACCGAGTAAAGTTGTAATATCATCTTCGAGATAGGTTTCATCGAAATGGAAGAATAAATCTCCACGACTCGGGTTACCAATGGCTTCTGAATGTAATACTAATGCGCTAGTTCCGTCTGCACGGTTGTTGCGAATGGCGGCGCGTACGCCGATGTTGTTTTCGTTAATAGAAGAGGCTAAATTGCGTTGTATATTCTGATTCGTGTCACCTTCGTTTACATTCAGACGGAAGGTGTATTGATTTCTGCCTACCGCAATCCCGAAAGAATATTCTCCAGGTGGAATGGAGCTTTCTTTAGAAGGGAAAAAGGCACCCACATTGGTCTGTCCTTTTGCTAAAGTCTGTATTTGAACAGAGATATCTTCTGGTAAATCAGAAGCGGTACTGTCGTTAAGAGTGGCAAATACAATGTTCTCATTATCTGATATAGCTTTCATTTGCTGGCGATGCATACTGTTTTGTCCACCTAAAATCTTGCTTTCGGCTTCCAAGGACAAAGCAGCCTCTTTGATTCCAATAGCGTATGCCTGATTGGCGTCTGAGAAGGTAAATTTATAGAATGGTGAATTCTGATTCTGCTTTACCATATTGTTATATACAGTTTTCAAATCATTCTTTTTGTTGGCTTGAACACGCTGAGTGTTGCGTGGCTGAGCGATTTGTGTACTATAATAGTTATATATATGATTCAGATTCAGCATATCATCTACCTCCTTCCTTGGAAATGAATTGCATCTTGGAAAATTTGGGGGTGAAACAGTCCGTTGAATCTACCTCCCCACGATTGAATATAGTTATTTTAATTATAATATAGTAGAATCAGAATGTCTATGTAAAAAATAGAAAAAATAGCAATTATATTTTGGAATAATTATGCATAATTTATGGATAAGAAATTCGTTGATAAAAATATAGTAAAAAGGTTTGTTAATTTAAGAAAAAAGAGCTATAAATGGATTCGACCAACAAGGTGTCCACCATATATAGCTCTTTTGTATGTACATCTATTATGTATAAAATGTGCTTCTTAAATTAAGCAAGCTTGTTAAGTTCGTTCTGCATTAAAGCGTAAGAAACAATTCCCAAACCGAAGATTGCTAATACAAGATATATAACACCACTGTTTCCACTTGTCTCCATTCCGCGTGCGGACTTTGCTGAATCAAGCTTTTCGCCCTGCTTGTACATCCAATAGTATGTGTAGATACCGCAAGTTATAAGTGAAAGCAAAAATGCCATGCCACCTGATGTGCCAGTTGAATTAGATGCATTGTTTGTTTCATCTGTTAAGCAGATAAACCAATAAATCAAGTAAAAACCACAAGTTACAATTGATAAAATAATAGATACCGCAATATTACGTTCTTTTACCATATTAGTTCTCCTCCCTATCTTTTTCTTTCTGTAAATATGATAACAACCTACATTATACGAAGACAGCTTCAAAATGTCTACCATATTTTTAGAAAATTATATGAAGAATGCAATGTGTTTAAATAGGTTATTCGTATAGCTTCATAGCATTTTGTAAGTCGGATTTGATCTGGTCTGCAAGTTTTGGCGGATAATATACAATACAGTCTGTACAATATTTTTTGGCCCAGAGATTGACGCTGCTTAATGAAACATCTGAACAGGAGACATCAATCCATTCGTTAAAATCAATCTTTTTGTTGGGGAACATCTTTTTTATACGCGCGTGGTCCGGGGTGGCAATATGAAAATTGTCAATTCCGAAAAAATCAATTAAACGATTGATAATACTTGTGCTTTTCTTGCAGAGAAGACAAACGCGCCCTGTTTCGCCTGACATCATATATGGATGAGATTTGGCATAATCAAGGGTTGTATGGATTGGAGCACGTGGTCCGATGTTTTTTTGAGTCTCTTTTTGAGGTACTGGTTCAATTTTCGTAATACGATCAACGCGATAATGTGTAATATCATTGTGATAAGAATTAAATGCAGCTAGATAACAGGCACCGTTGGTCCATATGATTCTATAAGGAGTGATGCGATGAGGGTGCATATCGTCATAGCCTGTGTGAGGAATAAGTTGTTTTTCTTCATTGTAGTATGAATAGACTATTTGAATGTCTGTCCCGGAATGGATGTAAGGATGTAAGTGGTGAAGGTTTTCTTGTAGCTTGGCATTGATGGGACGATTCTTATCATTGACAATAGGACGAGTCTGTTTCTTGAAGTAAGCAGGAGCGATGTTCCTTAAGGATTCTTGTATTAGTATGATTTCGTTACTGGAATAGTATGGATGGCATTCCATCATATTCATTAAATCGACTAAATTGTCTGGCTGGATGCAGGGTTCATAATAGTAGTAGAGGGTTTTTCTTTTGCTTTTTGTGGGGGTGTTGCAATTGGAGAAGTCATCGTCGATGTCTTCATTTAAAAATGATTCTGTAATATCTATATAAGAAGAAGTTATGGGATCTTTCTCGGATACGCGGATTCTAAAGCTGGTACGTCCATCTACATTGTCTAAGTCATTCAAATACATAGAATTGCAAATGTAGTCCTTCAATATTCGGGGAATGGTGGATTTGTCTATATTGATTGGGTCGTAATGCTTGTGTAATAGTTTTCTAATCTGCGTGTGCGTTAATGGATTCTCTTGTGTACTGTACATTCGTAAAATATTAATTACATATATTATGTTTGCTCGCATATCAATCACCTCTTGTATTATTAAGTTTATAGACCTCTTGTTCAGAGGCTATAGACTGTTTGTCTTTAATATAATATATTACATTGCTCAAAAATGCGCAATCCGATGATTTATAATAAAAATACATTATAAAAGTTTGCGATTAGGAGGTGTTGTATATGGCGGTTCTGAATATATGCTGGCGCACAATAGAAGACTTTAACGAGGTTTATGAACATGAACTGGAGTATTCCTATGAAATGGTGAGAATGAGGTTGTTGGGTATATTGAATAATGGAAGGGGTGCAGAGTCCCACATGTTCTTGTTTATTAGGGGAAAAGAGCATACGGATGATCGAATTTTTGAAGCACCGCCGTTGTTGTTAGCAGTTTGTATGGGTTTATACGACATAGCAAGAAACCTGATGGAGTGCGGATGTTCAACGGTTAGGTTGGATGAAGAAGGAAATATGGTTGATTTACGTGGCATTTGTAAAATTGGAGATCAAGAGGGATATATTAGCTTGGGACAATATATTATGGGAGATCCCAATATGCCGGATGAATTTCGTCTTTATCTATGGAGAAAAATTGCAAAAGAAAAGAAGGAGCACGATAATATTTATTGTCAAAAGTGTGGAAAAGTAATTGATTTTTCGTATATTTGTTTTGATTGCAATGATATTTGTGCAAAGCTGTTTTCAGATGCTGAATCTATATCGATGACGATGAGTACCGTGTTTGAGACAACTGTTTTGAAAACGATAAGTATGATTTCTGAAAAGGCACCAGACTATTTGAGAATTGTTTTTTGCGACAATTGGTTCAATCTTATCAGCAATAATTGTTCGGGTGTAAGTTATGAGATTGCAAAGATTATGTTGGAAAAAGTTTTAACGACAGATTCTCAGAGGATTAATATGATAGAACTACTTAGTGAGAAAGCAAAGTATAGCGATTGGAAAAGTGATGAATTTAGACCGGACATCGGATTTGGAAGAAGGTGGATTGTATGCTATGCTAATATAGCAAAGTACTATGTAAGGAATAGTGTTTTGTGGACTACTTTTCTGAATTGCATGGTGAAAGATTATCTTAAGATATATAGATATTATAGAAGATTCCCGTTCGCATTATCTGGTGAAGAGGTGTGTATGGAAGAAATGAGGTATTTTTTTCTGATGTATAATTTCTTTCTGACAAGAAAACTTTATTAATATATATTAGGAAGTTGAAAAACTGCTTGACACACGTGGCACAGTGTGGTAAAGTGGTCAGCGATGAACTGCCGAAGACAGTAGGTACCATTTGGTGTAAGCATAGCGCCTACCGAGGAAGAATCGTATGAATGACGTTTCGCTCTATGTCTTTGGATATAGAGCTTTTCTTTTTATAGAGATTAAAGGCATTCGATTTCAATCGCGCAGTCATTAAATATATAAGGAGGCGCAGAAACGATGGCAAAGATTGAATTAAAGCAACCAATCGTTGAGGAGATTAAGGCTAACCTTGATGGTGCACAGTCGGCTGTAATCGTAGACTACCGTGGTCTTACTGTTGAGCAGGATACAAGACTTCGTAAGGAAATGAGAGAAGCTGGTATCATTTACAAGGTTTACAAGAACACAATGGTACGTTTCGCTATCGAAGGTACAGAGTTCGAGGCTTTAAAGGATGATTTGGAAGGACCTAACGCAATCGCTATTTCTAAGGAAGATGCTACAGCACCAGCAAGAATTCTTGCTAAGTTCGCTAAGGAAGCAGAAGCATTAGAGATTAAGTGTGGTATCGTTGAGGGTACTTACTATGATCAGGCTGGTATCAAGGCTATTTCTAGTATCCCTTCAAGAGAAGAGTTACTTTCCAAGTTACTTGGAAGCTTACAGTCACCAATTGCCAACTTTGCAAGAGTTATCAAGCAGATTGCAGAGAAGGATGGCAGTGCAGCAGAGGCATAAGATTTATGACCTTTCGAATGAGCTGTTAATGACAGCTTAGGAGTCTCGTAAGGAGACATATGAAATTAGAAAACAAGATGGTAAACATCAAATATTAATTATTATGGAGGATTTTAAAAATGACTACTCAGGATTTTATCGAAGAGATTAAGAAGTTAAGCGTTTTAGAGTTAAATGAATTAGTAAAAGCTTGTGAGGAAGAGTTCGGTGTTTCTGCAGCAGCAGGTGTTGCTGTAGTTGCAGCAGGTGCAGTAGCTGGTGAAGCAGCAG
>CAYTOQ010000082.1:0-11811 GCA_964439445.1 uncultured Clostridium sp.
CCACATCTTCCTTTGTGTAAGTAGAAGGTGCTTTCATAACCAGTACAATTACTTCATCAATAATATCAAAATCAGTTTCTTCTATATTATTAAAAGTATTATTGCCTTTTTTATTAAAGCTTTCATTTACATTCATATTCTCATTATTCAATTTTCCTTTATTCACAATATTACCATATGCAGCAGTGTAAGAATCCAGATTCCGAATTTCTTTTCCCTTTTTCTTTGGAATAAAAATAGAATCTGCCACAGCAATCGCATTATCGCCACTGACACGGATAACACCAATTCCACCCTGATTCATTCCTGTTGCAATTGCAGCAATTGTATCTGAAAGCTTAATCATAATCTACCTCTTTTATATTTCTAAACTTTTTCTATTATACATTATTTTATTTCAAATGTATATGAAACAAATCTTTAAATGCGATACACCATATTTCCTATTATTGAAATGAAATAGAAAAATGATATAATTATTATATTACGTAATAATAGGAGGAACGCATATGAAAAGTATATTTAAAAGTTTATCTGTATTTTTATTTATATTAATTGGTATATTATCAATTAATATAGACTCTTTTGCACAAAAAGTAGAAATCAATGAAACTAATTTTCCAGACATTGCAATACGAAATGCATTAAATGACTATTGGAATATTTATTATGGTATTACTGGAATTCCTATGGAACCAGGATATATTGAAACAGATGATATAACACATTTAGCTATTCTTTCAAAACATGGAATTGTTAATTCTGTAGAAGGAATTGATTTATTAACTAATTTACAATACTTAGATTTTAATTATTATAATGGTAATGAACTTACACTTACTAACAATTTTAGTAAAACAAATACTATTGGAATTCATCTTAATGAAACTACAGCAGAAACCTTAACGATTAATTTACCAAATGCCCTTTGTTCTTTAGAAATAAAAAATAAGGAAACAAAAAATATTATTTTAAATACACCAAACATTTCTTATTTATATATATATGGTAATAATACTATATCTACAATAAATGGATGTGAAAGTCTTTCCAATTTATTAGAAATACATATTGAAGATGTTAATTTTACTTTACTTGACTTATCTAATTGTAAAAAATTACAAAATATTTTTATTGATAGCACAAAAATAAATTCTATTCAAGGTTTGAATAATTTAACAGAATTGAATAATTTTTGGGTTTGTCGTAACGAATTGGAAAAAATAGATTTATCATCAAATAACAATTTAAAAGAAATAGTATGCGGCGAAAATAAAATTACTTCTTTAGAAGTACCATCTTCTACTAAATGGCTTTCATGTAATAATAATAATTTAAAAACTATTGATTTAAGTAAATGTAAAAATCTAGAATTTTTAGATGCATCAGATAACAATATTAATGGTAAAAAACTTGATTTAAGTAACAATAAAAAATTAACTACTTTATATCTAAGCAATAATAAAAATTTAAATGCCATTAATATCTCGAAAAATAAGAAATTAAAATTTCTTGACGTATCAAAAACAAATTTAAAAAAGCTTAATTTGAAAGAAAATAAGAAATTAAATCGTATTTCCTTTTACGATACTAAAATCAAAAAACTTGATCTTACTTCATTTAAAAAAATGACCATTTGTTATGACACAAAAAAAGGGAAAACTATTAAATTAAAAAATTACCTTGGAACAGGATACTCATGTACAAAAAAGGATAAGAGTATTAAATACAATGATAAAGATAATTCATTAAAAATTATAGGTAAAGGAAATTCAGATGGAGAAGCTTTTATTACGCTAAAAAAGAATAATAATACTTATCATATTGTACTTCAAATTAATTAAATATTCTATTCAAATTTGTATTAAAATTGAAAAGGTGGTGTTAATTTCAACACCACCTTTTTGCTATATACCTCATTTTTACCAATGTGTATATGAAATAAAAATTGATATAATCTCAATTTTTATTTCCACGATTATTTCTTAAGATATACAACTACCTTACGATATGGCTCTTCACCCTCGCTCTTTGTTGCAACATACTTATCATTCTGAAGTGCTGAGTGAATAATTCTTCTCTCATAAGGATTCATTGGCTCAAGAGTAACACTTCTTCTGCTTCTCTTAACCTTAAATGCGATATTCTTTGCAAGATTTTCCAATGTATCTTTTCTTCTTGCACGGTAGTTCTCTGTATCTAACTTCACACGAATATATTCTTCTGTTTCCTTATTTACATATAAACTTACCAAATACTGCAATGCATCTAAAGTCTGACCTCTCTTACCAATTAAGATACCCATTTCAGTTCCTTCCAAATTGATATTCATATTCTTACTCTCTTCATCATAATCAATAGTAATTTCAGCTTCGATATCCATTGCTTTTAATACATTATTCAAATGCTCTTTTGTCTTATCCGCAATATTCATAGCCTGCTCTGCTTTCTTAGCCTTAATAATTGCTGGCTTTGCACCAAGACCTAAAAATCCTGCAGAACCCTTTTCAATTACCTCAAACTCTAACTCTGCACTAGTAATACCAAGCTCCACTGATGCTGCTGTAACTGCTTCCTCCACTGTTTTTCCCTTAAACTCCATGTAACTCATTTTACTTCTCCTCCTTATTATTATAACTCATCATAATATTTGCTTTTGAACCAATACTACCCTCTTTATATTTCTTAGCTGTTTTTTTATCAACTGTCTGTTGTGCTTTTTCAGATGGCACATAATTCTTAAGTGAACTTGCTGCATTTTTTCTCATAGCTTCACGTTTCTCTAATTCCTTTTGTGCTTCCTCTGAAGAATCCATCATTCTCTGCATAAATGATTTCTTTCCGCCGCGTTTTGCTTTTTTCTTTTCAGCCTTTTCAATCTGCTTTTCAATAAATTTATCCATATCCATATGATCAAAATAAAAGTTCATACAAATTTGAATAATCACAGATAATAATGCACCAACTGCCCAATAGATACCAATACCGGCTGGTAAGGAAATACCAATAAAGAGTGACATTAATGGCATTGTAATCATCATACTCTTCATCATACTATCAGCTGTTGGATCACCACTATTCCCTGTCTTAGACATAGAAACCTTAATTGACAAGAAATTGAATAAAACCGATGTTAATGGAATTAAAAGTGCCCATGTCAATCTGTAACCAGGAGCTTCTGAAATATTAATTCCAAGTATAAAAGAATAAATCTCATTAATCTTATCAATATTAGAAACAAACAAATCATTTAATCCCAAATCAGTAAGCAATGCTGTTAAATCATTGGTACCCATATTTGAGATAACATCTATTACATTATCTGCACCAATTGAAGTAACATCCTCAAAATTGCTAATTGCATAGGAAGCAGTAGTAATTTCATTTTCATTTACATAGTCAATCAAAAATTGCTGCGTATTACTTCCTTTACTATCTAAAATTGCCTGTGCAATTGGATTATATACATCTTTAATCTTACCAACATAAGCTGGAATACTCTGAATAACCCGGTAGAGTCCCATAATAATAGGAAACTGAATCAACATTGGTAAACAACCACCAGTCATAGAAGTACCATATTTGTCATATACAGCCTGCAATTCCTCCTGCTGCTTTATCATAGAAGCCTGATCCTTCTTATTCTGATATTTCTTTTGAATTTTTTTAATTTCAGGTTGAATTAATGAATTAATCTTCGATGTTTTTGAAGTATTTACATTCATTGGTACCAAAATTAGCTTAACCACAATTGTAAATAAAATAATACACAAGCCAAGATTAGCAACTCCATTATCATTTGCCAAAATGTTATACATAAGATCTAGTATTTTACCAAATACCCAGGCGAAAGGTCCCAAAATACCTCCCTGTTGTGTTAAGAACATCAAAATAAAAGTCCTCCTTATTTTTTCTTCTTTTTCTCTGGAACGGGGTCATATCCACCTTTTGAGAAAGGATTACACCGAAGTATTCTCCATATTGCAAGTAAACTTCCTTTCAAAGCTCCATGCAATTCTAATGCTTGAATTGCATAAGTGGAACAGGAAGGATAAAATTTACAGACAGCATGTCCTTTCAAAGGAGATAAACATTTCTTATAAAATTTAACACATGATATAAGAATATTACGAAAAATTTTCAATATTGCCATTCCCTTATAAATTATAATAATTAAAATAACTACATAAAATAAATATAAATTATGTATATCAAACATTTACACATACTTATATATGGAAGTAATTCAAATCATTATTTTTTTCAATTATTATTCGAATTGAGATATTATTGTGCAGATTCCGTCGCACATAAGATATGATGCAGCTTAGCTAAATGGATAAATGCACTCTCTATATCCCAATAGTTATGACCTTTAGAATTAACCCTTGCTACCACTACAATATCTTTCCCTTTTATAAGTTCTTCCTGATGTAAGCGATAGGCCTCTCTAATTAATCTGGTGATACGATGTCTGACAACACTGTTGCCAACCTTCTTACTAACAGATATCCCAAGTCTGTTACTCTCCAAACCATTGTCTACTATATACATAACAAGGTATTTGTTTGCATAGGATTTACCTCGTTTATATACATTTCCAAATTCTAAACTGTTCTTTAAAGAAATAAATTGTTTCATTCTTTTAATTTTCCTTGTTTTTACTTTTCATTGACAAAGAAAAAGGTCACAAACCTGTGACCTATGCTGATAAACGCTTTCTACCTTTAGCACGTCTTGCGGCCAAAACCTTTCTACCATTAGCAGTGCTCATTCTCTTTCTAAAACCATGAACCTTAGATCTCTGTCTCTTCTTAGGCTGAAATGTCATCTTCATTTTCAAATACACCTCCTTCTTTTTGAAAACATCTATCCCATTATATTTAAAAAACCCTTGTAAGTCAAGCAATTCTTTCCTTTTTTATTTTCGAAAATTAAAAACACAATATGTTGTAGTTGAACTTTTTTCCTAAACACAAATACAACAATTATCCATATATTTTTTACTGATAAATTATAAAAAAAAATATTTGAATATATTACAATAAATAAAAAATAGATACAGCCTTACTCCTTTTTTACATTTTTTTACAAATTTAGTTTACATATTTCACTTTCTGTTTACATAATTTTTTCCACAAATTGTGTATAAATTGTTGATAACTTTACATTATTATGGTGGATTTCCTTAAATTATCCCCATTTTTCAATGTTTTTTTTATTATTTTAAAGTTATCCACATTTGTACATCCTGTTAAAACTACCTCTTTCAACTTGAAAAAATTCATTATTTATAGTATTATAACAGAGTATGCGTGTCTTTATTTGATACCATCAACAAAACCTTTATTTTTATGAAAATATATCAACGAAACTACTTATTCACTAACATATATATTATCTTTATAGAAAGGACTACATATTATATGAAAGATAAGCTTATCAAACAATGGGACAATATACTTAATTTATTGGAAATTGAATACGACGTATCACATATGATGATTAACACATGGATTCGTGCCCTTTCTATTAAAGATGTTACAGATACCTCTATTATTCTACAGATGGATAAGAAACTTGGAAAAAGAGGTATTGAATTCATTGAAAAGAAAATGTATGACATTTATCTTCAATCTGCAATTGAAGCAACCTTGAATCAACCATTCGAAATTCATTTTTGCGTGGAAGGTGAAGAAGTTTCTTCCTATGATAATACAGAATCAGAAGAACAGATAGATGGTCACATAAAAATTGCATTGGAAAAAAGTAATTTGAATCCAAAATATACATTTGATTCTTTTGTCATTGGTGCAAACAATCGTCATGCACATGCGGCTTGTGTTGCTGTAGCGGAAGAACCATCTTCTGCTTATAACCCACTCTTCCTTTACGGAGGAGCAGGTCTTGGTAAAACACATTTAATGCAGGCAATTGCTCATCATATCATAACCCATAATCCTGATTTGAAGGTTTTGTATGTGTCAAGTGAAACCTTTACCAATGAGGTTATTGATTCCATTCGTAACAATAAAAGTGAAGAATTAAGAGCAAAATATCGTACCTTGGATGTTTTACTAATTGATGATATTCAGTTTGTAATTGGTAAGGATTCCACTCAGACAGAATTCTTTAATACTTTTAACGACCTATATAATTCCAATAAGCAAGTAATTATTTCTTCCGATAAACCACCTAAGGAAATGAAAACCTTAGAGGAAAGAATGAGAACTCGTCTTGAATGGGGTGTTCCTGTTGATATTCATGAACCAGATTACGAAACAAGAATGGCAATTTTGAAACGTAAAGCGGAAATGAACAACATAACTATTTCAGATGAAATATTAGCTTGTATTGCAGAAAACATTAATTCTAATATTCGCGAACTAGAAGGAGCTCTTAATAAAGTAAGTGTTTATACTAGACTGGAAAATAATAAAGAAGAGCTTACTGTTGAAAAAGCAAAGGAAATTCTCAAGGACTTAATATTTAAGAATAATGTGAAGGAGGTTACTCCAGACTTAATTATTAACTTAGTATCCGATCACATGGGAGTTCCTTATAATGACATCATTTCTACAAAAAGAAGTAAGGATATTGTCATAGCTCGACAAATCGTTATGTTATTATGTAGAAAACACCTTGAACTTTATTCTTTAGATCAGATTGGTGCTGCTCTTGGTGGTAGAGATCATTCCACTGTACTAAGTGGAGTGAAGCGTATTAAAGAATTGATGGAAAATGATTCTAATTTAAGAATTACAATTGAAGCAATTGATAAAAAGATTAATATTAATTAACAAATTATCCACATGGATAACGTATTTATTAATTTATAAATGTGGACAACATGTTTGAATTGTGTTAATTGATTTTTTATCTTAATGTTTATTTTTAAACCTTATTTTTTTAATAACATTTTATCAAGTTGTTTTACAGTTAGAATTAATACATTTATTCACAATCATTTTTATTGAATATTATTATGTTTAGAGGGGTTTTACACAAATCCACAACCCCTATTACTATTACTACTAAAATATTATATTAATATGATGGATGAGCGTTCCTCATCTTTTCATTGAAAGGAGTTTTACACAATGAAAATTAGTTGTTCCAAATCAGTTTTACAAAATGGTATCAGTATTGTTTCAAAGGCTGTATCTACAAAAAGTACAATGACCAATTTACAATGTATATTAATCGAAGCAAGCTTAAGTGAAATTCGTTTAATTGCTAATGATATTGAACTTGGTATTGAAACAGTTATTGAAGGTAATATTATAGAAGCAGGAAAAATTGCATTGGATGCAAAATTGTTAAGCGATTATATTAGAAAACTTCCAGATAGTGAAGTAACAATCGAAACCAATGCGAATTATCAAGCTAATATTCGTTGTGAACGTAGTAAATTTAATATTAATGGTACATCAGGTGATGATTTTAACTATCTTCCAGAGGTAGAGAAAAATCGTTCTATTACTCTTTCTCAGTTTACCTTGAAGGATGTTGTTCGTCAGACAATTTTTAGTATATCTGATCAAGAGAATACGAAGATTATGACTGGTGAATTATTTGAAGTAAATGGTGATTCACTTAGAGTAGTATCTTTAGATGGTCATAGAATTTCTATTCGTAAGGTACAATTAAAACAGGCTTATGAATCTATAAAGGTTATTATTCCAGGAAAAACCTTGAATGATGTAAGCAAGATTTTAAATGGTGATGCAGAATCAGAGGTAACTCTTTATGTGACAGATAAGCATATTTTGTTTGAGTTTGATAATACAAAAGTGGTATCACGTCTATTAGAGGGTGAATTTTATAAGATTGACCAGATGTTGTCAAATGATTATGAGACAAAGTTTACAATTAACAAAAAAGAGTTCCATGACTGTATTGACCGTTCTACTCTATTAATCAATGAGTCGGACAAGAAGCCAATCATTATGAATATTGAGAATTCTAGTATTTATTTAAAAATTGATTCTTCTCGTGGTTCTATGAACGAGGAGATCGAAATAAAAAAAGAGGGAAAAGATTTGAGGATAGGATTCAATCCTAAGTTTCTTATGGATGCGTTGCGCGTTATTGATGATGAAGAAGTAGATATTTATATGGTAAATGCAAAGTCTCCATGTTTCATAAGAAATGAAGACAACAGTTATATTTATCTAATTTTACCTGTAAGTATCGCAGCTTAGGAGGTTAAGAATGGAAGAGAATAAGGTACTAGAAGAAGAGTTAGACACAGAGTATGAAAATTTACAAGAAGATTCTTTAGTGAAAGCAGCAAAAGAAGAGAATTCACAGGTAATAGAAAATGATACCAGTGAAAAGGAAGAAGAATATTATTTTACTGCTGCAGAGCTTAGAAAACAAAAAAAGAGAGCAGAGCAGAGAAAAAAACGAATGGAAAAAGAAGAAAAGCTTCGCAATCGTAATGTAGGTAGAATGTACAAGAGTTCTGCCGTGATTGCTGTGTTTGCTGGTATTATGCAGATTATTATTGGATTGCCAAAGGAAGATGGTATGACCAATATTATGCTTGGAGCAACCTTTATTTGTTTTGGTTATCTATTTTATAATATGGGAACAAAGGCAGATAGGGAAAAGAAAAAGCAGGAAGAAAATCGTTAATTTTAGTAGTGTCTGTTTTTTTAATATTGTATGTATAAGAATGAGCAGTAGGTAGTAAAGAGGAAAACGATGGAAACTTTGAAATTGAGAGAAAAAGATGAATTTATTAATTTAAGTCAGCTTTTGAAAGCTATGAATTTGGTTGAATCTGGAGCAATGGCAAAGGAAGTTATTGATGAAGGACTCGTAAAGGTAGATGGAGAAGTTGAATCCAGATATCGCAGAAAGTTATATGATGGTATGGTTGTAGAATTTGATGGAGAACAGATTAAGGTAGTAAAATAGGATGTATATTAATTCACTAGAGCTTAGTCATTATAGAAATTATAACGATTTGTCTATAACATTTCATCCGGGCATTACGATTCTTTATGGAGATAATGCCCAGGGAAAGACGAATATTCTTGAAGCAATTTACCTGTCTGGAACAACAAAGTCCCATAGGGGTAGCAAAGATAAGGATATTATTCAATTTGGAGAAGAGGAATCGCACATAAGACTTCAACTTACCAAGCATGATGTAAAGCATCGCGTAGATATGCACCTTAAAAAAAATAAGAGTAAGGGTGTGGCGGTGGATGGACAAAGTATAAAAAAAAGTGGAGAATTATTCGGTATTGCGCATATGATTTTTTTTTCACCGGAGGATTTAAGTATTATAAAAAATGGTCCTGCTGAGAGAAGAAGATTTATGAATCTGGAATTGTGTCAGTTGAATAAGCTCTATTATCATAATTATGTGAATTATAATAAGACCCTTAATCAGCGTAATACACTTTTAAAACAGATTTATTTTCAACCGCAGTTAAAAGATACTTTGGATATGTGGGATATGTATCTTCTTGAATATGGAAAATGTATTATTGAACAACGGGAAGATTTTTTGAAAAGCCTGAATGAAATTGTAAAGGATATCCATTCCCATTTAACAGGTAGTAAGGAAGCCATTGAAATAGGTTATGAAAAAAATGTAACAATAGAAGATTATGAGAAAGTAATGATTGCAAAAAGAGATATGGATTTGAAGTATCAATCTACGCAAACAGGTCCTCACAGAGATGATATATGCTTTTATATTAATGGGATAGATGTGAGAAAGTTTGGTTCGCAGGGACAACAGCGTACCGCTGCATTATCCTTGAAATTAGCCGAGATTGAATTAGTAAAATTACAGATTCACGATACGCCGATTTTGTTATTGGATGATGTAATGAGTGAGTTGGATAGCAATCGTAAGAGTTATTTATTAGATAGTATTAAGGATGTTCAAACCATTGTAACCTGTACAGGTTATGATGATTTCATAAAATCTAGATTAAAAATTAATCAGATTTACAAAGTAACTAGTGGAACAATAGAAGAATTAAAAGAATTTGTAACTGTTCAAAATTAGATTTCGAATAGTTATAACAATAATAATTGTTTCTATATAAGAAATAGGAGGAGAAAATGAGTAAGAAGGTAGAGCATGAATATGGTGCCGATCAGATTACAATCTTAGAGGGATTGGAAGCAGTTCGTAAAAGACCTGGTATGTATATTGGTACAACCTCAGAAAAAGGTTTACATCATCTGGTTTATGAGATTGTAGATAATGCGGTAGATGAAGCATTAGCAGGATACTGTGATGAAATTAAGGTTATTATTAACAAAGATAATTCGGTTACAGTTATTGATAATGGTCGTGGTATTCCAACAGGCATTCAGGAAAAAGCCGGTATTCCGGCGGTGGATGTTGTATTCACTATGCTTCATGCAGGTGGTAAATTTGGTGATGGTGGATATAAGGTTTCAGGAGGTCTTCACGGTGTAGGTGCTTCCGTAGTAAATGCTTTATCAGATTGGCTAGAGGTTGAAATTTGTCGTGATGGTAAAATTCATAAACAAAGATATGAACAGGGTAAGATTATCAAACCATTAGAAATTACTGGTAACACTAGAAAACATGGTACAAAGGTAACATTTATGCCAGATGCTACTATTTTTGAAACCTTGAATTTTGATTATGATACATTAAGAAATCGTCTTCGTGAAATGGCATTTTTAACAAAAGGTCTCAAAATTATCTTAGCAGATAAACGTGCTGGTAAGGAAAAGGAAAGAGAATTTTACTATGAAGGTGGTATTAAGGAATTCGTAGAATATATCAATCGTCATAAGGATGCTTTGTATGATAAAGTAATCTATTGTGAAGGTGAAAAGGATGGAGTATTAGTTGAAGTCGCTTTACAGCATAATAGCTCTTATTCAGAATCTGTATTTACCTTTGTTAATAATATCGGTACAACAGAAGGTGGTACGCATCTTACAGGTTTCCGTACAGCTATTAATAAAGTATTTAACGATTATGCTCGTAATAACAAGATGCTTAAGGATAGTGAGGATAATTTATCTGGTGATGATTTAAGAGAAGGTCTTGCAGCAATTGTAAGTATCAAGGTTGGAGACCCACAGTTCGAAAGTCAGACAAAGATTAAGCTTGGTAACTCAGAGGCTAGAACTGCAGTAGATAATGTGCTAACAGAACAGCTTACAATTTTCCTTGAGTTGAATCCTAAGATTGCAAAAACAATTATTAATAAAGCAATTCAGGCTCAGCGTGCAAGAATCGCAGCCCGCAAGGCAAGAGATGTAGCTAGAAAATCAACCTTGGATAGCTCAATGGCATTACCTGGTAAGCTTGCTGATTGTTCAGATAAGAATCCAGAAAAATGCGAAATCTATATCGTAGAGGGAGATTCCGCTGGTGGTTCTGCAAAGACTGCTCGTTCTCGTGCAACACAGGCTATTCTTCCACTTCGTGGTAAAATCTTAAATGTTGAAAAGGCAAGAATTGATAAGATTCTTGGTAACGAAGAAATTAAGGCTATGATTACTGCATTTGGTACAGGTATTCATGAAAACTTCGATATTAGTAAGCTTCGTTACCACAAGATTACTATTATGACGGATGCGGATGTGGATGGTGCGCATATCGCAACCTTGATGCTTACATTCTTTTATCGTTTTATGCCGGAATTAATTCGTCAGGGTCATGTGTATTTGGCACAGCCACCTCTTTACAAGTTGGAGAAAAACAAAAAGGTTTGGTATGCTTATAGTGATGATGAATTGAATAAAATTTTATCAGAGGTCGGACGTGACCAGAATAATAAGATTCAGCGTTACAAA
>CAYTOQ010000083.1:0-11771 GCA_964439445.1 uncultured Clostridium sp.
ATATACAACTTCCATACCACGTCCGCCTAATACATAAGAAGGACGAACCATTACAGGATAGCCAATCTTATGAGCAATTTCTAGAGCTTCCTCTACGTCAACAGCCATTCCTGATTCTGGCATAGGAATCTCTAACTTATCCATCATCTCACGGAACAAATCTCTGTCCTCTGCCAAATCAATAACAGAAGGAGAAGTACCAAGAATCTTAACTCCGTTCTTCTCAAGATCTGCAGCTAAGTTAAGTGGTGTCTGTCCACCAAACTGAGCGATAACACCTAATGGCTTTTCTTTATTATAAATGCTTAATACATCTTCTAAGGTAAGTGGCTCGAAGTACAACTTATCAGAGGTATCGTAGTCTGTTGAAACGGTCTCAGGGTTACAGTTAACGATGATTGTTTCAAAGCCTAGCTTCTTAAGAGCGAGTGCTGCATGTACACAGCAGTAGTCAAATTCAATACCCTGGCCGATACGGTTCGGACCTCCACCAAGAATCATAATCTTTTTGTTGTCAGATACCGGGTTCTTATTCTCTGCATTGTAGGTTGAATAGTAGTAAGCACTGTTTTCAGTACCGCTTACATGAACTCCTTCCCAAGCTTCCTCTACGCCTAAGCTGATACGCTTGTTACGGATATCATCCTCAGAAACCTCAAGAATCTGGCTCAAATACTTATCTGAAAAACCATTCTTCTTAGCAGAGATTAATTGCTCGTCTGATGGAAGTGAACCCTTAGACTGAAGTAAAGCTTCTTCTTCCTCTACCAATTCTCTCATCTGATCAATGAAGTAATTTTTAACCTTGGTTAATTCGTGAATCTCTTCATTGGTTGCGCCTTTACGGATTGCTTCGTACATAATGAAATGGCGCTCGCTTGAAGGAGTGATTAACATCTGCAATAATTCTTCCTTCGACAAGGAATCGAAATTCTTGGCATGACCAAGACCGTAACGACCAGTCTCTAAGCTACGGATTGCTTTTTGGAATGCTTCCTTATATGTCTTACCGATACTCATTACTTCGCCTACGGCGCGCATCTGAGTACCAAGCTTATCCTCAACACCTTTGAATTTTTCAAATGCCCAACGAGCAAACTTGATTACAATGTAATCTCCATCTGGAACATATTTATCTAAAGTACCATACTTACCACAAGGAATGTCCTTTAATGTAAGTCCGGTTGCCAACATGGCAGATACTAAAGCAATTGGGAAACCAGTAGCTTTAGAAGCCAGTGCGGAAGAACGTGACGTACGAGGGTTAATCTCGATTACAATGATGCGGTCTGACACTGGGTCGTGTGCAAACTGTACGTTGGTACCACCGATAACCTGTACGGAATCAACAATTTTGTAAGCCTGTTCCTGTAAACGCTTCTGACATTCTTCTGAGATGGTAAGCATTGGAGCAGAACAGAAGGAGTCACCTGTGTGAACACCCAATGGATCGATGTTCTCTATGAAACAAACTGTAATCATATTACCTTCGCAGTCACGAACAACCTCTAACTCTAATTCTTCCCATCCAAGTATAGATTCCTCTACTAAAACTTGTCCAACTAAACTTGCCTGTAAACCTCTAGCACATACAGTCTTTAACTCTTCCTTATTATATACAAGACCGCCGCCGGCACCACCCATGGTGTATGCTGGACGAAGTACAACTGGATAGTTAAGCTTTTCAGCAATGGCAAGTGCTTCATCTACTGTATAAGCAACCTCGCTTCGAGCCATCTCGATGCCTAATGAGTCCATTGTTTTCTTGAACTCGATACGGTCTTCACCGCGCTCGATAGCATCAACCTGTACACCGATAACCTTAACATTGTATTTGTCTAAAATGCCTGCCTGATTAAGCTCTGAACAAAGATTAAGTCCAGACTGTCCTCCTAAGTTTGGAAGTAAAGCATCTGGACGCTCCTTAGCAATAATCTGCTCTAATCGTTCCACATTTAATGGTTCGATATATGTTACATCTGCGGTTTCTGGGTCTGTCATAATAGTAGCTGGGTTTGAGTTAACCAACACGATTTCATAGCCAAGCTGTTTTAAGGCTTTACACGCCTGAGTACCGGAATAGTCAAACTCACAAGCCTGTCCAATGACAATCGGACCAGAACCAATAATGAGTACCTTGTTAATATCTGTTCTTTTTGGCATAATTGTTTCCTCCTAATAAATCTATAAAGTATTATATAGGAAATGACAAAAATCACAAGCCCTTTTTATCGTAGATTTTTATTTTTTTTAATTTTTTTCGACTTAATTTATGGAAATGGAGATGTATTAAGTAAAAAAAATCGCTATAATAGGAAAATAATAACATAATATGTAACAATTACATTAATAATATAGAATAGTATGAAAAGTATATGCAAGAAGATAGAAGCAATTTTTTGTATTATATATGGTGAAAATGTATTGGAGAAGAACTATGTCGAAGATTGGTGAACGTAATCTTAACAATCGAATATATATATGTATTGATTTGAAATCCTTTTATGCCTCAGTAGAATGCGTGGAGCGAAAAATGGACCCACTTACCACAAATCTTGTGGTGGCGGATCCTGAGCGGACCGAGAAGACCATATGTCTTGCAATCTCTCCATCTATGAAGGCGTTGGGGGTTAAAAATCGTTGTAGAGTATTTGAAATTCCGAAGGGAGTGGAGTACATTATGGCTCCGCCTCGTATGCAACTTTATATTGATTATTCTGTCAACATTTATTCCATCTATCTTAAGTACATTGCAAAGGAGGATATTCATGTATATTCCATTGATGAGGCATTTATGGATGTGACGGATTATCTTACTATGTATCAGATGAGTGCCAAGGAACTTGGTATGCGGATTATGCAGGATGTGTTAGAAAGCACAGGAATAACAGCTACCTGTGGAATTGGGACCAACCTGTATCTGGCTAAGGTGGCATTGGATATTACAGCGAAGCATTCGGAGGACCATGTAGGTGTCCTCAGCGAAGAATTGTATAAGAAGACGTTGTGGGCGCATAGACCGTTGACGGATTTCTGGCGTATCGGTGCGGGAATTGCAAAGCGCTTGGATAGTGTGGGGATTCATACCATGGGTGAAATTGCGAAGGCAGATGAGCCTATATTATACCGTCTGTTTGGAATCGACGCTGAGTTACTGATTGACCATGCATGGGGGAGAGAAATTGTTACTATGGCGGATATTAAGAAGTATAAGCCGAAGAAAAATTCCATTTCCAGTGGACAGGTACTTGCCAGAGATTATTCTTATGATGAGGGAAGGCTTGTGGTAAAGGAGATGGCGGATTTGCTTGCGCTTGATTTGGTGGATAAGGGGTTGGTGACAGATTCTATTACCTTGCACATTGGATATAATAATGCAATAAATGAGAAACCAGCTCATGGAACAACTACAATGACAGTGACCACAAGCTCCGCAAAAACCATAATTTCTTATACAGAAAAATTGTATGAGCGCATTATGCTTCCGAATGCTTCAATGCGGAGAGTGACGCTGACGTTTAATAATGTGGTAGATGAAGTGTACAAGCAATATGATCTGTTTACAGACCCTGCTGAATTAGAACGAGAGAATAGGATGCAGAAAGCAATGTTAGACATAAAGAAGAAGTTTGGAAAAAACGCAATCCTTAAGGGAATGAATCTAGAGGAAGGTGCAACGACAATGGAGCGAAACCGGCAGATAGGAGGACACAAAAGTGGTGAATAAGATGTCAAGGCAAGAGCGTGCAAAGCAGTTTATGCCTTTTGCGGCGCTGAAGGGTTATGAGCTGGCATTGCGTGAAAAAGAGAAGATTGTGGTCCCAAAGATGGAGTTGTCGGAGGACTACAAGGAGCAGTTGGATTATCATATGAGACAGATAGAAAAAAATGATATGGTTACGGTGATATATTTTTGTAAAGGAGAATATTTAAAGGTGACCGGCTTGGTTGCAAGAAAGGATGAAAGTGCTCGTGTTTTGAAGATTGTAAACACAAGTATTCCATTTTCTGATATTTATGAGATAGAGATTTTAGAAAAATATCAAAATAATAGATAAATGTGTTGCGTAAGCCGATAATGTGTTGGTAAAATGTGGGTATAAAATTTTTATTTATAGAAGTGGGGTTAATATGAGGTTAGTTCTGGGAGTAGTATTGATAATTGCATTAATGGTAATCGCCTATTACATTTTCAGGACATGTAAGGAGAAGCATGAACTGGCGAAGGTTGTTCGACGAATTTTGGTTATGGGTTGGATTATTGTACTTATTAATGTGATATCGCTAATTTGGGAAACGCATGACGTTGTACTTGTTGGATATTGCATTTATTTTGCTGCAGCAGATTGGCTTTTATATTATTTGCTACGTTTTTCAATCGAATATATTGGGGATAAGTTTGAGCACCATGTAAAAAAACCAATCATGATTTTTGTTTTGCTATGTGACAATATTTCCATATTGTTGAATTGTGTATTTGGTCACTTGTTTCGTGTTGTTCCTGTGACATTGTTTGATGGTGAACTTTATCACGAAATGAGCCCGTTGCCAGCATTTTATGTACACTATGCCATTGTTATGCTACTGGCTGTATTCTGTCTGATAAGCTTATTTTATGGTACAGTGAAGGCACCGGCATTTTATCGCAATAAGTATATGTTAATTGCAGTTATTATGTTGGTATTGGTAGTGCTAAATGTGTTGTTTATACAATCGGCATTAGACCTATCTGTGGCAGGATATGTTGTAGAAGGTATTTGTATCTATTATTGTGCTTTTGTCTATACGCCACAGAAGCTGTTACCTCAGACGTTATTCCAAGTAGCACAGGATATGGTAGTAGCACTTTTCCTATTGGATATTGATGGAAAGAAATTGTACAGTAACCGATGTGCTGATAAATTATTAGACGAGGAATTTTCATTGATAGATGCTGATGGCAAGACGTTGGAACAATGGTGTAGAGACAAATATATGAATTGTTCCGAGGTTTTTACAGAAGAGAAAACTTTCTATCGTGGAGAAGAAGAGCGATTTCTTAAGGTTCAGCTTCAGCGAATTGTGGATTCTCATCAGCATTTGCAGGGTGGCTATTTTACTATCCAAGATCAGACTGAAGAGATTCGACAGATGGAAAAAGAGCGATATTTGTCTAGCCATGACGGATTGACTGGTCTGTATAACAAGCAATACTTCTATGAAAAAGCCCGAAAGTATATGAGTCGCCATTTACATACAGAATTGATTATGATTTGTACGGATGTTAAGGATTTTAAGATGATTAATGATTTCTTTGGCACACAGGCAGGTGACATTGTACTGAAAAATATTGCTCGTATGATTAAGGAAAATGTAGGGAAGGAAGCAGTGTATGGCAGAATGGGAAATGACAATTTCGGTATTCTAATGTCAAAGGCTTTCTATAAAGAGGAAATGTTTGATTGGGTAGATCAGGAAACCTATTTTGCAGGTATGGAGCAGGAGGTTTCTTTTCCTGTTGTGAATTATTTTGGCATTTATACAATTAAGGATCGGACACTGCCGGTATCTGTGATGTGTGATCGTGCAAGAATGGCAATTAATAAGATTAAAGGCGGTTATCAAAAGCGTGTTGCGTACTATGATGATGAGTTACGTGCGACTATTCTTCGCGAGAAGGAGTTGTTAGGCGATTTCAAAAACGCTATTGTAGAGAATCAGTTGAAAATGTATCTGCAACCACAGATGTCAGCGGATGGTAAGATGCTTGGTGCAGAGGCTTTGGTTCGCTGGATACATCCTAAAAAGAATATGATTATGCCAGCGGATTTTATTCCGGTTTTTGAGAAGAATGGTTTGATATCGGAAGTGGACAAATATATTTGGGAATGTGCTTGTAAACAGCTTCATAAATGGAAGGATGAGGGAAGAGAAGACGTTTATCTCTCTGTTAATATTTCTCCAAAGGATTTCTATTTTATGGACATTTATCAAATTTTTATCGACTTGGTACGCAAGTACGATATCGCACCGAGTAATATTAAGCTAGAGATAACAGAGTCCGCCATTGTCGTGGATTTCAAACGTCAGATGGAATTGATTGCAAGGTTGCAACAGGCAGGCTTTGAGGTGGAGATGGACGATTTTGGAAGTGGATATTCTTCCTTAAATATGCTAAAAGACCTTCATGTGGATGTTTTGAAAATCGATATGGCATTTTTGGAGAGGACCAAGGATGAAGAGCGTAGCAAGAAAATATTAGAGATGATTATTAATATGTCTAAACAGCTTGGGATGCCAGTTATAATGGAAGGTGTAGAGACTGAGAGTCAGGTGAAGTTCCTATCGGAAATAGGATGCGATATGTTCCAAGGATATTATTTTGCAAAACCAATGGAGATTGCCAAATTTGAAGAGATATATATGGCATGACAAAAACGATAAAAGTAATTGTAAAATAATTCCAGATGTGTAAAAATAACAATAACTATGTGTTGTACATTTGTGGAAAAGGATAATCTGGCAAATCAGGTGTTGGACACACTGGCACGATATAATGTAAGACCAGATCAGATTAATCTTGAAATTACAGAGACAGCAGCATCCTATTCGCAAAAGACGATGCTTGAGAATCTGAGTATATTGGATGAGGCTGGTGTACATTTTGCTTTGGATGATTTTGGTACAGGCCATTCTAATATGAAACGAATTGCTTCATTACCATTGTATTTAGTAAAACTGGATAAGAGCTTTGCAAATGTGGAGGATAATCCGAGACCGGTACCACAGGATGAGTTTGTACGATTTATAGAAGAGAATATGGCATCAAGAAACTCTTATTGATAATAATTATCAATAAGAGTTTCTTGATAGCAAACATTTCCAGATAATAGTATAATAATAAGTAGATTTTAATGTGTATTATGATGAAAGGGGTTATTACTATGTTGGATTTTTTGAAGGTTGTTAATTTGAAGAAAGTGGGCATTTTTGCAGCGGGAGTTTTATGTGGAACTGCTGGTGTGAAGGTGTTGTCAAGTAAGGATGCTAAGAAAGTTTATGTACATGGTACAGCAGCGGTGCTTCGTGCGAAGGATTGTGTAATGAAGACAGTAGCAAATGTACAGGAAAATGCAGAAGATATTCTTGCGGAAGCAAAGCAAATCAATGAGGACCGTTTGGCGGAAGAAGAGGCTAAGGTGATCGAGTCGGCAGATTGTGAAGCGGAAGAGAGTAGCGATGTACAGGCTGAGGAAACAATTGCGAATTCAGGAACTGTTGTAGTGGAATAATTAGATAGTATACATAGATAAGCACTTGTAGGGTTCTACAGGTGCTTTTCGTGATGTAAGGATTGAATTGTGGTTGTGCATAGGAATGTGTATATCGGATTTCAATCTAAGTAATGCAAAGGATTTGAATGTGTAAAAAGAGGATGGTTGTATGAAATTTATTATAAAGCATGAGATTCGAGGAAGAATACGTGTACATGTAGTGCAAAAAGGCATGTCATTTTCTGAGGCGGATGCACTACAATACTATCTAGAGAATTTACCTTATGTAATATCATCAAAGGTACAGGATAAGACGCAGAATGCTGTAATCTGTTATGAGGGAAGCCGGGATAGAGTAATTGAAGCGCTTCGGCAATATGATTATTTGCAGGTAGAAGTGCCAGAGTATGCGATAGAAAATTCCAGCAGAGAGCTGAATGCGAAGTATTGGGAGCAATTAGTGAATAAGCTGGTTCTGCGTGTGGGTGGCAAGCTATTTGTTCCCTACTCTATAAGGGTAGCATTTACAATTATCAGAGCAGTCAAATATATCAAAAACGGAATTAACGTGTTGAGACAGAAAAAGATAGAGGTTGCGTTATTGGATGCGACGGCGATTGCGGTATCTTTGATTCGAAGAGATTTCAAAACAGCCAGTTCAGTTATGTTCCTATTAAGTGTGGGAGAGATTTTAGAGGAGTGGACTCATAAGAAATCGGTAAATGATCTGGCAAAAAGCATGGCAATCAATGTGAGCAAGGTATGGCTTTTAAGAGATAATCAGGAGGTGCTGGTTCCGATTCACCAGATTGAAATAGGTGATGAGGTTGTGGTTCATATGGGTAACATGATTCCATTTGATGGAGTGGTGATATCTGGCGAAGCTATGGTGAATCAAGCATCTTTAACAGGCGAAGCATTGCCGGTCCGCAAGGTGCATGGAAGCTATGTATATGCGGGAACGGTGGTAGAAGAAGGTGAGATTCATCTACAGGTAAAGGAAGCAAATGGTTCCACGAAATATGAAAAAATTGTTAATATGATTGAGGACTCTGAGAAGTTGAAATCTTCTGTGGAGAGCAAGGCAGAGCATCTGGCAGACCGATTAGTTCCATATACTTTGGCAGGAGCAGGACTTACATGGTTGTTGACAAGAAATATTACCAAGGCAGTGTCTGTATTGATGGTGGATTATTCTTGTGCATTGAAGCTTGCGATGCCAATCACAGTACTTTCTGCAATACGCGAGCTAGGTACTTATCATGTAGTGGTTAAGGGAGGCAAATTCCTTGAGGCGATGGCAGAGGCAGATACGATTGTGTTTGATAAGACTGGAACATTGACAAAGGCAGAACCGACGGTTGTAGATGTAATATCATTTTGTGACAGTTCATCGGAGGAAATGTTGCGTGTGGCTGCCTGTATGGAAGAACATTTTCCACATTCTATGGCAAAGGCTGTAGTGGATGCAGCAAGACAGAAGGGCTTAGAGCATGAGGAAATGCATTCAAAGGTAGAGTATATTGTGGCGCACGGTATTTCTACCACGATAGAGGGAATAAAAACAATTATTGGAAGCTATCATTTTGTCTTTGAAGATGAAGGATGTGTGATACCGCAAGGTATGGAGGAGAGATTTGCAGACTTGCCAAAACAGTATTCACATTTATATCTTGCAAAAGAGGGGAAACTTTCTGCGGTTATCTGCATTGAGGATCCGTTGAGGGAAGAGGCAGCAGAAGTGGTAAGCGGTTTGAAGGCATTAGGGATTGGCAAGGTGGTTATGATGACCGGTGACAGTGCCCGCGTAGCGCGTTCCATTGCTGAGAAGGTAGGTTTAGATGAGTATTATGCGGAAGTGCTTCCAGAAGACAAAGCGCATTTCGTGGAGCAAGAGAAGGCGGCTGGTAGAAGGGTTGTGATGATAGGAGATGGTATCAATGACTCTCCCGCATTATCAGCAGCAGATGTAGGGATTGCTATCCGTGATGGTGCGGAGCTGGCACAGCAGATAGCAGATGTAACCATTGCAGGTAGTGACTTATATGAGTTGTTAACCTTAAAGAAGGTCAGCAATGCGTTGATGTGTCGCATCCGTTGGAACTATCGTTCAATAGCAGGTATCAATACAGGGCTAATTGGGTTAGGTGTAACCGGAGTGTTACAGCCGACTACTTCGGCGTTACTGCATAATACTTCCACTGTTGCAATTAGTTTAAAGAGTATGGAGAAATTAATTTAAAGTGGGGAATATAGATAAATCATCTATAAAATAATAAGTAAGACGGAGATTGTTATAGTATTTTATAGAATTGGATTGCTTTCTTCGTTTTTATATATCTAAATTGATAATAATAGATTGTTAATAAAGGCTTTGTTCATTTTTGCTAATGAGCAAGGCTTTTGTTGTGAATTGTGAAGAATTTATGAAAAAATGGTTGACATTGCCAATTAAAAGTATTACACTCCTAATGTCAGTTAGAATTGGCTAACTGTAATAGATATTCGAAAGAGATGGAAGATATGACTTTAGCAGAAGCAAATGTTGGAGAAGAATACATAATTAAAGATATTGTGACAGATGATGAAGAGTTGGATTCCTTCTTATTCTCATTAGGTTGTTACAGTGGCGAGCCGATTACCGTTGTTTCCCGTGAGAAGAGAAACTGTGTTGTGGCAATTAAGGACGCCAGATATAACATCGATAATGAATTAGCGGCAGCTATTTCAATATAAAAAAGTAGTGATATTTAGTCACTATTTTTTATACAATATAGTTAGTTAATGCTAACAAAGGATAGACGTAACTAAAGTGGTTATAGTGATAGGAGGATGAATTATGAGAATCGCATTGACGGGTAATCCCAACAGCGGAAAGACTACTATGTACAATGCCTTGACCGGTAGAAGCGAGAAAGTCGGTAACTGGGCTGGTGTAACAGTAGAGAAGAAAGAGAGTTCAATTAAGAAGAGTTTTTATGATGGAGGAGAAGATTTAGTTGCAGTTGACTTGCCAGGTGCTTATTCTATGTCTCCATTTACATCAGAAGAAAGTATTACAAGTGGATATGTTAAGAACGAAAATCCAGATGTTATTATCAACATTGTGGATGCTACCAATCTTAGCCGTAGCTTGTTCTTCACAACACAGTTATTAGAGCTTGGTATTCCTGTTGTGGTTGCTCTCAATAAGAGTGATATCAATGAGAAGAAAAATACAAAGATTGATGTAGAATCTCTTTCAAAGAAGTTGGGTTGTCCTGTAATTGAAACAGTTTCTACTTCTGAAAGTGGTTTGAAGGCTGTTGTAGAGAAAGCGGCTTCTTTAAAGGATGCTGGACAAAAGGCTCCTTTTGTACAGGATGATATTGATTTACAGGATAAGGCACAGGTTGAGGCGGCAGATAGAAAACGTTTCGACTTCGTTAACAAGATTGTAAAGGATGTAGAAAAGCGTAAGGTTCTTACAAAGGAATCAAACGTACAGGATAAGATTGATAAGGTGATTACGCACCCGATTCTTGGTATCGTTATTTTTGCAGGAATTATGTGGTTAGTATTTTACGTTTCACAGACAACAGTTGGTACATGGTTGGCTGACTGGTTAGTGGGCTGGATTGAGACCTTCCAGGAGTGGGTAGCAGGTAAGGTAGAAAATGCTTCTCCTGTATTACAGGCACTTTTGGTTGATGGTATTATCGGTGGTGTGGGCGCCGTTGTTGGTTTCCTTCCACTTGTTATGGTAATGTACTTCTTGATCGCTTTGTTAGAGGATTGCGGTTACATGGCTCGTGCTACTGTAGTGCTTGACCCGATCTTTAAGAGAGTTGGTCTTTCAGGAAAGTCAGTTATTCCTATGGTAATCGGTACAGGTTGTGCAATTCCGGGTATCATGGCTTGTCGTACAATCCGTAACGAGAGAGAGCGTAGAGCAACAGCAATGCTTACTCCGTTTATGCCATGTGGTGCGAAACTACCGGTTATTTCATTATTTGCAGGTGCGTTCTTTGCAGATGCGAGTTGGGTTTCCGTGTTAATGTACTTTGTTGGTATTGCGTTAATTTTATTAGGAGCTTTATTAGTAAAGAAGATAACTGGTCACAAGTACAGAAAGTCATTTTTCATTATTGAGCTTCCAGAGTATAAGCTTCCAAGCCTTAAGAGAGCAACACTTTCCATGCTTTCTCGTGGTAAGGCGTACATCGTGAAGGCTGGTACAGTTATCCTTGTATGTAATACCATTGTTCAGCTTATGCAGACATTTACTTGGAGCTTCGAGGTTGCAGAGGTTGCAGATTCTTCTATTCTTGCATCCATTGCACAGCCTATCGCATATTTGCTTGTTCCTATCGTTGGTGTTGTTAGCTGGCAGCTTGCAGCAGCAGCAGTTACTGGTTTCATTGCAAAAGAGAATGTAGTTGGTACATTGGCTGTTTGCTTCGTTGGTCTTGAGAACCTTATCGACACCGAAGAGCTTGCTCTTATGGAAGGTGCAGGTGCAGAGGTTGCTGGTGTTAT
>CAYTOQ010000084.1:0-11757 GCA_964439445.1 uncultured Clostridium sp.
TTGTCTGCAAAGAGAGCAGTTGCAGCGATGCCGGTAACAGGTAGCTATCGTGCAATTGACTTTACACTGAGTAATATGACAAACTCACATATTCAGAAGGTTGCTGTATTTACACAGTATAATTCACGTTCGTTGAATGAGCATTTGAACTCATCAAAGTGGTGGGATTTTGGTAGAAAACAAGGTGGTTTGTACGTATTTACACCGACGATTACAACTACCAATAGTTATTGGTATCAGGGAACAGCAGATGCTCTTTACCAGAACATTAGCTTTTTGAAGGACAGTCATGAACCATATGTTGTAATTGCAAGTGGTGATGGTGTTTATAAGTTAGATTATAACAAGGTATTAGAAGAGCATATTAAGAAGGGTGCAGATATCACAATTGTTTGTAAGGATATCAATCCGGAGGAAGATGATGTAAGCAGATTTGGTGTTGTGAAGTACAACGACGATATGCAGGTAGTTGATTTTGAGGAGAAACCTTTAGTGGCTCAGACATCAACTGCATCAATTGGTGTATATGTGATTCGTAGAAGACAGTTGATTGAGCTTTTGGAATCTTGTGCGAAGGAAGGAAGAACAGACTTCGTTAAGGATATCTTGATTCGTTATAAGAATGTTAAGAAGATATATGCATACAAGATGGATTCTTATTGGAGAAACATCGGAACGATTGATTCTTACTATAAGACCAATATGGATTTCTTGAAGAAGGATATCAGAGATTACTTCTTTAGACAGTATCCAGATGTATATTCTAAGGTAGAGGATTTACCACCGGCAAAATATAATGGGGATGCAGTGGTGAATAACAGCTTGATTGCCAGTGGATGTATTGTTAACGGTACAGTTGAGAATTCTGTATTGTTCAAGAAGGTATATGTAGGTAATAATTGTGTGATTCGGAATTCGATTATTTTAAATGACGTGCATATTGGGGATAATTCAGTCATTGAAAATTGTATCGTAGAAAGCCGTGATACATTGCGTGCGAATACAATTCACACAGCGGAACCGGGACAGATTAAGGTTGTAGTGGAGAAAAATTTCCGCTATGCACTATAGTCCTTTTTGGAGAAAGGTAAGAATGTACGAAGGGGTGTTTTAATGGAGATTACAGATATCAGACTTAAGAAAGTCGCAAAAGAAGGCAAGATGAAGGCTGTTGCTTCTATTACGTTGGACAATGAGTTTGCAGTACATGACATCAAAGTAATTGAAGGTGAAAAAGGTCTTTTCATTGCAATGCCAAGCCGTAAGGCAGCAGATGGGGATTACAGAGATATTGCTCATCCAATCAATCAGAATGCAAGAGAGCGTATTCAGTCATTGATTTTGGCTGAATATGAGAAAGCATTACAGGAAGAGGAATAATCTTAATTGTATTATGGGGGTGAATAAGTCAGGAACGTGTTCCTGGCTTATTCTATTATTGTGAGAAGTTTTTGTGTGGAATATTGGTCGGAAACGTGTTAAAATGATGGGCAATGAGTTTTGATGGAATTATAGGAGGATGTAATATGGCAAGAGTGAAGGCTGTGATTTTGGCGGCAGGAAAGGGTACCCGGATGAAATCAGAATTGCCGAAGGTAATTCACGAGGCATTAGGAAAACCAATGGTGAAGTATTCAATAGAAGCAGCAATGGAAGCAGGTGCTAAGGCGGAGGATGTGTGTCTTGTAGTAGGACATAAGGCAGAGTTAGTTAAGGAAGTGGTTGGAACGGATGTTTCTTATGTTCTACAGGAGGAGCAGTTGGGAACCGGCCATGCTGTGAAGTGTGCTAGTGATTTTATTGGTGAGGAAGGTCTTACTATGGTGCTCTGTGGAGATACACCTCTGATTACGGGAAAGACATTAAAGGCATTAGTGGATAAGCATTTAGAAGAAGGAAATGCAATTACGGTGTTGACTGCACGAGTGGATGCCCCAACAGGCTATGGTCGTATTATTAAGGATAGCTGGGGAAAATTCGTAAAAATTGTGGAGCAAAAGGACGCAACCTTAGAGGAGCAGCGTGTGGATGAGATTAATTCGGGAATGTATATTTTTAACTCCGACATTTTGAGTGATGCACTTTCTAAGCTTACCAATGACAATGCACAGGGAGAGTACTATCTTACAGATACGATTGAGATTGTAAAGTCAGAAGGTTTAGGTGAAGTGGCAACCTTGATTATTGAAGATGTGGATGAAATCAAGGGCGTGAATTCTCCAGAGCAATTGCAGGAAGCAGAAGAAATCTTAAAGAAGCGTTAATATGCATTGATTTGGGTAGAATACTCTTTAGGAAAGAGATGAGTATGTTTCGATTATTTAGAAGAAGACAAGAGGAACCGATCATGAAATTAATTGTAGGACTTGGAAATCCGACACCGAAATATGAAAAAACACGCCATAATGTTGGATTTGAAGTTATAGACAAGCTGGCCGAGCAATATAATATAACAGTGGATACTGCAAAGCATAAGGGATTATATGGCAAGGGAAAGATTGCGGGACAAAGTGTAATTTTATTAAAACCGATGACGTATATGAACTTAAGTGGCGAGAGTGTAATTGCAGTTGCAAAATACTTTAAGGTTGAGCCGGAAGATGTGATTGTAATCTATGATGATATTAATTTGGATGTGGGAAGGCTGCGTATTCGGGAAAAGGGAAGCGCAGGAGGACATAACGGAATCAAGAATATCATTACACATTTGGGCACAGATGCATTTCCGCGTATTCGTGTAGGAGTTGGAATGAAACCGCCGAGGATGGATTTGGCGGATTATGTATTGTCGCACTTTTCAAAGGAAGAGCAGGATAGCATGGAGGCTGGTTATGATAAAGCTTGTCAGGCATTGGAATGGATGGTCATGGATGACATTGCAAAGGCTATGAATGATTATAACGGAAAGTAGCAGATTGAAGTAAAGGAAAGAACGATGGAAACTTTGTTGGCGCCCTTTCGATTGAGTGAATTGGGAAATGAATATGAGTCCGCAAAGAAGAGCGGGAAATTACCTTTAGAGGTTAGTGGAACGGATGGCTATGGACGATACTTTGTTATGGATAGTCTGGAAAAAGGACGTGTTAAACTGATTGTGACGCATAATGAGGATCGGGCGAAAGAGGTTTTTGAAGCGTATCGCTTTTTTGACCGAAACATTATGCATTATCCTGCGAAGGACGTGTTGTTTTATAGTGCGGATATTCACGGGCATACCCTTTTACGACAGCGTATGGAAGTGGTTAAGAGCATTTTGGAAGGAACGGTTACTACTGTAGTAGTTTCAATTGATGCGTTACTGAATAAGCTAGTACCACTACGAGAAATTCAACAGAATATAGTGACATTTACTCTGGGAGAGGGCTTAGAGCTTGATACTATGAAGGAAACATTGGTTTCTTTGGGCTATGAGCGTAACGACTGGGTAGATGGTGTAGGGCAGTTTGCGATTCGAGGAGGGATTTTAGATATCTTCCCAATGAGTAGCGAGTGCCCTTTTCGTGTTGAGTTATGGGGTGAGGATATTGACAGTATCCGAAGCTTTGATGTGGAAAGTCAGCGAAGTATAGAAAATGTAGAGAAATTAATTGTATATCCGGCGGCGGAAATGGTTCTTGATAAAAAAAGAATCGAAAAGGGTCTGAAATGTATAGAAAAGGAACATAAGACCTATGCGAAGGAATTGAAAGCGCAGTTTAAAACAGAGGCATATGCAAGAATCAATAGAGAGATGGAATCCCTGAAGGAAGAGCTTGCATATTTTCACAGTGCTATGGGTATAGATGGATACATCTCTGTTTTCTATGAAGAATTAGAGAGTTTTCTTTCTTATATGCCTAAGGACACCTTTGTTATTGTGGATGAACCGGGCAAGGTGCTGGCTCGGGCGGAAATCTGTCAGATCGAGTTTCGAGAGAGTATGATGAGCCGATTAGAGGGCGGATATATTCTTCCCTGCCAAACGGATGTGCTGTTTGATTACAGGGAAATTGCAGGTAGAATTGCGTGTAGAGATACTGTTTTATTCAGTGTGTTTGGCAAGAAGGATTGTTTGTTTGAGGCAAAGAAGCAGGTGGAATTGGAGACAAAAATGGTTCCAACCTATCATCATAATTTTGAAATGCTGTTAAAGGATATTAAACATTGGAAGCAAGAAGGATACCGTATTCTGTTGTTTTCGCCTTCGTCGACACGCGGAGAACGTTTGGCAAAAAGTTTGCAGGAGCAGGATGTTATTTGTTTCTTTTCCGCTGATAAAGAACGTATATTGGCGGAGTCGGAGATGATGATAACCAACGGAAGACTGAAGGTTGGCTTTTCAGTTCCGAGTATCAAGCTGGTGGTTTTGACAGAGGGAGATTTGTTTGGGCAGCGTAAGACCACAAAGCGCCTTAAGAGGAAACCACTGTATTCCGGTGAGAAGATTAAGAGTTTCGATGATTTGAATGTCGGTGATTATGTTGTACATGAGCGACATGGACTAGGAATTTATCTAGGTATTGAAAAAATAGAAGTAGATCGTGTGGCAAAGGATTATATTGCGATTGAATATAGTGGTGGTTCAAAGCTGTTTATCCTTGCTTCGCAGTTAGAATTGATTCAAAAGTATGCATCTAAGGAAGGTAAGAAACCAAAGCTGAATAAGCTTGGAGGAACAGAGTGGGAAAAGACCAAGGAAAAGGTGCGAGGTAAAGTTAATATCATAGCCAAAGAATTGGTGGAGCTATATGCGATTCGTCAATCAAAGGAGGGCTATGCATTTTCGCCGGATAACGTGTGGCAAAGAGAGTTTGAGGAAATGTTTCCGTATGAGGAGACAGAGGATCAAATGAAAGCCATTGAGGATACTAAGGCAGATATGGAAAGTACCAAAATTATGGATCGTTTGGTCTGTGGAGATGTGGGATATGGAAAAACGGAGATTGCCATTCGTGCAGCATTTAAGGCGGTACAGGATGGAAAGCAGGTTGCGTATCTCGTTCCTACTACAGTTTTGGCACAACAGCATTACAATACCTTTGTGGAAAGAATGCAGGATTTTCCAATCAACATCGGAATGTTATCCCGTTTTTTGTCTGCGAAGGAGCAGAAAAAAACACTGGATGACTTAAAAAAAGGACAGTTAGATATTGTAATTGGAACACATCGTTTGCTTTCGAAGGATTTGGATTACAGTAATCTTGGTCTGTTGATTATTGATGAGGAGCAACGCTTTGGTGTGACTCACAAGGAAAAGATTAAGCAGATGAAAAAGGATGTGGATGTCTTAACTCTTACTGCAACTCCGATACCGCGTACATTGCATATGAGTCTGATTGGTATTCGTGATATGAGTTTGTTAGAAGAGCCACCGGTGGACCGTAAAGCGATTCAAACCTATGTGTTGGAATATAATCCGGAGTTAGTAAGAGAGGCAATTGCAAGAGAGTTGTCTCGTGGTGGACAGGTCTATTATGTCTATAACCGCGTGAATACAATTGCAGATATGACAGCAGATTTGGCAAAGCTAATGCCGGATGTCCGGATTGCATTTGCACATGGGCAGATGAAGGAGAAAGAGCTAGAGGATGTTATGTTTGCATTTATCAATAAAGAGATAGATGTGCTTGTGACCACAACCATTATTGAGACAGGATTGGATATTGCTAATGCCAATACGATGATTATTCATGATGCGGAGAATTTTGGTTTGTCGCAGTTATATCAGCTAAGAGGACGTGTTGGACGCTCGGATAAAACAGCGTATGCGTTTTTGATGTATAAGAGAGATAAAATGCTAAAGGAAACTGCTGAAAAACGTCTAAAGGCGATTCGTGAATTTACAGATTTGGGTTCAGGCTTTAAGATTGCTATGCGTGATTTGGAAATTCGTGGTGCAGGTAATCTGCTGGGTGCTGATCAGTCAGGACATATGGAGGCTGTTGGATATGACTTATACTGTAAGATGCTAAATGATGCCATTATGGAGCAGAAGGGGGAGCAGCCAAAGGAGGAATTTGCGACTACAATCGAGATTCCAATCGATGCATATATTCCTTCTACCTATGTGAAAAATGAGACCGTGAAGCTAGAGCTTTATAAGAGAATATCCGGTGTCTGGACGGATGAGGATTACGAGGATATGCTGGATGAGTTGACAGACCGTTTTGGGGAACCGACCTTTGAGGTGATGAACCTCTTGTTGATTGCCAAGATACGAGCCAAAGCGCATGAAGCATATATTGCAGCGATTACCTACAAGGATAAACAGGTACATGTGGAAATGGCACCTCGCGTTAAGATAAAGTTGGAGCTGCTAGATGAATTTTTGGCGAAATATCTTAATAATATTCGAGTAGTTACTTCTGCAAATCCTGGGTTTGTTATTGATTTGGAGAAGAAAAGCTTGAAGGAGTTTGTTGAGGAGTTAGAAGGTATTATTGCGGATATCAATGAGTTGATTGAACGATAAAAATATAGTATACTCGTTATAATTGTGAGGTAAAAGAAGACGATGGGTAAGAAAAAGAAGCAAACGATGAAAAAAGTATCTGCAAAGAAGGATGAACAACAAAAGAAGGAAAATAACCAGAAGGTTCAAACGAAGAAAGCTGTAGTAATTAGTATGATAGGACTTGTAATCGTGTTCTTGGTATTTGGATTATGGTGGGTACTAGCAAGAGAACAGGAGCCTTCTGAGGTATTGGTATTTTCTGTTGGGGAAGAAAAGGTTTATCAGGATGAGGTGAATCTATGCATTTTACAAAATGTAATTAATTTGGATATTACTGCTGAGGATCTGAATAATACCACTGCTGAGGATGGAAGCGGCGCAGCGGAATACTATAAGCAGGCGATTTTAGAGTTGATTATGGATTACAAAGTTGAGTATATGGTGGCTGAAAAGCAAGGAATTACATTGACGGATGAGGAAGAAAAAGAGATTCGTTCGGATGTGACAACATTTATGGGAGAAGTAGATGGTCGTGTGTTGAATCAGTGGGGGATTGATAAAGAGCTTGTGGAAGAGGTGTGTAAGCAGCGTTATCTGGCGCAAAAGCTTAAAAATACCGTGACAGAAGAGGTAGAAGTTGAGGAACAGAAATATTCAACCCTATATCTAATGTTATTTCCTATCATAGAGATGAATGAAGATGGCAGTTATGCAACTATGGAGGATGGAGAAACTCCGATTATGCTTTCGGATGCAGAAATTGCACAAAAAAAAGAAGATGCGGAAAATGCGTTAAAGGAGCTGCAGGAAGGTGCGGATATAGAAGAGGTTGCAAAGAAGTATGGTGTGGAGAGCTATTCTGGTGAGGAGAGAAATTTGACGGATAGCTTTGGGGAACCATTTTCCCAGTATGCGAAGAGTCTTTCGGAAGGGGAATACAGTTCGGTTATTGAAATTGAGAGTTGCTATGCTATTGTTAAAATGGTAAAGGAAGATGATGCCACTTTGACAGAGCAGATTATGAGTTATTATAGAGCGGATATGGAGAAGGAAGCTTTGGAGAAAGCGAGAGAACAGTGGTATATGGATTTGGGAATTGAACAAGAAGCAGAGTTGTATGGAACGGTATGGGACAAGCTTTCGTTATATGACTATGTTCAGTGATTGGAGGGATGAAAAATGCATTGTAAAATGAAAATAGTATTGTGTATGTTGTGCGCTATGTGTTTTCTTGTGGCTTGTGATAAGAGTGACGAGACGGAAACGGCACAGATAGTATATGAATATGGCGATGCGACGGTTACGTTTGGAGAATATTACATTTACGCCAAGACGGTGGAAGAAGATTATCGAAAAGCGTATGGAAATGGTATCTGGAGCTTGGAGCTTTCAACGGATGAAGGAAAGAGTAGTGTAAAGGAAGTGACGATTCGCGATTTAGTACAAAATATTAATCGTATTAAGGTATTGGTGAATCAGGCAGAGGATATGGAAATCGTTTTAGATGACAAAGAAAAGGCAGAGGCGGAGAATCTAGCGTCGACATTTTATTCTGGTTTGACAGAGCAGGATATCAAGGATACTGAGGTGACAAAGGAATTAGCGCTTCAGGTGATTGAGGAAAATTTGCTGGCGGAGAAGGTGTATAATCAAGTGCTTTCTGAGCACCAGTTTGAGATATCCGAAGAGGAAGCTCGTATGACGACCTTCTGCGATATGGTATTCGAATGCTATGATATCAAGCAGGATGGTTCCGTTGAGGAGTATTCCGAGGAAAAGAAGGCGACACAGTTAGAAAAAGCCAATGAAGCATTATCAACACTAGCCCAAGATGAGGAAATGACTTATGAAATGATTGTGGATAAGTATGATTTGGAATATGCAGCAACCTATACCATGTCAAGAACAGAGTTGATAGATGAGTATGGGGAGTCCATTACAGATAAGATTTTGTCATTGTCAGATGGGGAAGTCAGTGTTGTGATTGAAAGCGAATATGGATATCATATTTTTAAGATGCTTCAGTCAAAGGATGAAGAGCTTACGAAGAAAAATAAGGAATCCATTATCGAGAAAATGCAAAGGGATTATTTCAGTGGATTGTATGAGGAATGGGCAGATAAATACGACTCCCGTTTCAATTATGAAGAGGATGTGAATAAGGAATTGTTGAATCAGTTTCCTTTTAGTGATGGAGAAGAATAGTTGTTCCTTATAAAGTGGGATGGAAACAGTAGAATCTTGCATAATAAAAACGCGAAACTTTTATGGTTTCGCGTTTTTGTGTTCAAAATTGTTTTTAAAAATAATAAGAACTCGTCGAATCTACACTATTGGCTGCGATAATAAAAACAATAAATATAATTGCCATCACAATGCCTACGATGGATGTGATGATACCGGCTGTTGCGATGCCAGGCTTTTTACCGTCCTCCATTGGCTTTTGAATACAACCGCAAATGATACCGGAAATGCTAAGGATACCACCTAGACAACAACAGCAGCTACAAATGATACTTAAAATACCACAAACTAACGAAATGATTGCAAGCGTCTTGCTGACTGGCTCGTTTGATGTGCTGGTATAGCTTGTTTCGCTGCGAGCATATGTAGAGTCTGAACTAGCATAGGTTGTGTGTGGTACAGAGTAGCTTCCGCTGTTGGTAGAAACCGGTTCGGATGTTGAGGACATTGTTGTACCTTCCTCTGGACTTGCGGTGTTTGTAGTTACATCAGCAGTTGGATTGATAGCAGCTTCGTTTGCTTTCTCATATACGTCTGCTGTGCTTGCGGGTTCTGTTATAGGTACTGAAGTTTCTGGAATTGTAGTGGTTGGGGTGACCTCTGTTGTAGTAGATACATCAGGGGTAACATTTGTGTCATTTGGTGTAATGTTATTCTCGTCCATATTGAATCTCCTTTTCGTCATTTATACTGTATAGTAATATAGCATTTTTCATCCAGTGATGTAAAGAATTATATTAAAATTGTCAGAGTATGTGGAAAAGAGATGTACTTGAATAAAATATGAAAATTCTTCTAAAAGTATGAATTTCAGTGACAAGCTTACGGGGGTGTGTTAGAATAACACAATCAATAATGGAGAGAGAAAGTGATGAAAGATAGGGACAAGATGATTTCATATGAAATGTTAAAAAAGGACTATGTGTTTGTTAATGTTTTGTGCATTTTTATTGGCATCGTAACCTTTTTGTATATGGTAATCCAACGAGTGGGAATTATTCCTGAAATACCGTGTGTTCTTCATGATTTGTTGCACATTTATTGTCCGGGTTGTGGGGGAACTAGAGCATTGTTCGCACTTTTGCAGGGGAAGGTGTTGGAGTCGCTGTGGTGCAACCCAGCCATTTTACTAGGCGTATTGTTAGTGCTGCATTATGAGATTGGGGTGGCGGTAACGTTGTTTAAGAAAAATGGAAAGCGTTATTATTGTAAAAGTCTGGTTTTGCCGATTATGTATCTGATTGTAGTGTTGCTATTCGCAATTGTTCGTAATTATGTACTGATAGAATATGGCTTTGATATGCTTCAGGATTTTTTGCCTTAGTGTCGGAAGAGAAAAATTTTTGCGAAAGCCGACTCTTGATTTTTGAGAGTAAATGATATACTATATAGAAGTCTATAAAAGAGATGTGCAGTTGTGGCGGAATGGCAGACGCGCTAGATTCAGGTTCTAGTGGTAGTGATACCGTGTGGGTTCAAGTCCCATCAACTGCATTTAGTAAAATCAAGGGTTTGTGAGATTATTGCTTAAAGCATTAAATGTTAATTTGGGTAAACATCTAACAAATATCTAACAGATGGTAAGTTACTGTATGTGACAAAGAAAAAGATACTCGTACATTATGTATGGAGTATCTTTTTTTGCACATCAGTAATTCATTTTAATACTATAAGTTTTTAAACATGACTAATTCATTTCCTATATTTAAGTTTTTAAACAGGACTAATTCATTTAAATCTTATAAGTTATTAAACAGGAGTAATTCATTTTGACTTTGTAAGTTTTCTACATAACTGTAATTCATTACTACCCTCTAGATTATTTATTACCCCTAATTCATTCCATCTAAATAAGTTTTTTTATTTCAATAATTCATTTACTGCCATTAGATTATTCTGTTTAAATAATTCATTTTTCTCTCTTAGGCTGTTACTTTGTTATAATCCATTATGTCATTTTAAGTCTTTACAAAGAATTAATTCATTTTTTACATTTAAGTCTTTATACTTCCATAATTCATTGTACGTTTTTAAGTCTTTACCGCTTTATAATTCATTAACTACATCTAAGTTATTTACTAGTAATAATTCATTCCGATTTCATAAGTTATTCTATTTAATTAATTCATTCTGACATTGTAAGTTTTTACATATGAATAATTCATTTACTGAACATAAGTTCTTATTTTCACCTAATTCATTTTGACTTTGTAAGTTTTCTACATAACTGTAATTCATTTCCCACCACTAAGTTTTTATCTGCCGTTAATTTATTTCTTATAAGGTCACTCCAAAGTGAAAAGAGCTCCGTGGGGAGCTCTTTATTATGTAATATTAGTTCTAATACCCTTTATAATATAAAATATGACTCATTACCTCTGGTGTCTGTCTAGTTTTTCCATTTAACTTCATATTAGCAACTAGCATAACTGCATAATCATACTTCTTAAAGTTTAGATTACTCTTCTTAAACTTTTTAATTGTATAATTAGTCTTTTTTGTTGTAGCTACCTTAACCCAACTATTCTTACGATAGTTTCCTGGCTTATACCTTTTAATATAAATGGTATAATTCTTTACCCCCTTAACCTTAGACTTCTTCCATGAAAGCTTTATAGAATTGGCTGTTTCTGTACATTTCTTAGAGTTAAAATTTACCTTTGGTACATAATAAAGTGGGTCTGACCACTCGGATGTTCCGCTTAAGCCTGTGTCTGAGTCATAGGCTGTTGTACGCATTCTAACATAGAATGGTTTCTTCTGTGCTTTCTTGGTTACTTCAAAACCAACTATACCATTAACACCTGGATACATACCTGAATAGCCCTCACCATACGCAGAACCACGCAATTCCCAATATTCAGATTTCTGTAATAGCTTATTTGTCTTTGCGTCATACATCTCAATCTCATAGAAATGTCTGATAGTGTACTTTAAATTCTTACTGTAAGCTTTATCACCTACTGTATGGTCATCTGTCTTGGAATAAAACCAAAAGTTGATAAAATCTTCCATATAATAACCTGGCTGCGAATTATCTGCCCATGCTAATATAGGTTTGTCAATAACTAAATAAGTAC
>CAYTOQ010000085.1:0-11365 GCA_964439445.1 uncultured Clostridium sp.
GGTACGCCTAACAGAATTTTCTCATTCTCCTCAGCATATCTTGGTTGTTTACAAGTACAAAGACGACGAACAAGACGCTGTGCAATAACACCCACCAAGGCATCGCCTGCTGTGTAAGGTTCAATACCCATATCAATCAAACGGGTAACAGTAGAAGCTGCCGAGTTTGTATGTAGTGTAGATACAACCAAGTGACCGGTGATAGCCGCTTTAACCGCAATACCTGCTGTCTCACCATCTCGAATCTCACCGATCATAATAATATCCGGATCCTGACGCAAGATAGAACGAAGTGCTGCGGCAAAAGTCATATCTGCTTTTTCATTAACCTGACACTGATTGATACCATCAATATTCGCTTCCACCGGATCCTCTACTGTAATAATGTTAACCCCTTCCGTATTCAACTCACTCAAAGATGTATATAGAGTAGTTGACTTACCAGAACCAGTCGGTCCAGTAACAAGAATAATACCATGCGGATTACTCAAAATACCATCAAATACCTTGAGCTCTTCTTCGCTAAATCCAAGTCCCGACTTCGGTTTCGTAAGACCATCCTTCGAGGTAAGACGCATAACCGTCTTCTCACCATACACAGTCGGAAGCATAGATACACGGATATCAAACTCTTTTCTATCTACCATAATAGAGATACGACCATCCTGCGGTTTTCGCTTTTCCGAAATATCCATGCCACCCATAATTTTCAAACGGGCACAGATACCCGACAAAAGTGAGTAGTCATAGGACATAACCTGTTTCAAAACACCATCAATACGATAACGAACTCGAACCGAAGTTTCCAGTGGTTCAATATGAATATCGGAAGCTCTCTGCCGTACACCACTTTCCAATATCTGCTTAACCAACAATACAATCGGAGAATTCTCGATATCAGCATTATACTCATCTTCCTCTGCTTGAGAAAGCATATCCTGTTCACGTTCTTTTCGATATGCTTCCGCAGCCTCCATCGCTTGATGATTGCCGTAATATTTTCCAATTGTTTCCATCAAGTCATCTTCCATAGCAAGCACCGCTTCAACCTGACTATTGGTTACAATGGAAATATCATCCACCGCAATAATATCCATCGGATCCACCATTGCCACACGTAACACATTCGGATTCGCCTCATCAAACCCCAACGGCATAACATTATACTTCATTACAATGTCTTCCGGAATCAGAGACAAAACTTCATCATCAAACTTACATCCCTTTAAATCAATGTACTGAACGCCTAGCTGTTGTGTAAGCACCGCAATCAGTAATTCCTGGCTAATGATACCCGAATCCAATAAGGTCTTACCCAACTTCGTTCCTTTTTCTTTTTGCAGGGCTAACGCTTCCTGCAACTGGTCTTCTGTGATTGCACCTGCCGCAACGAGCAAGTCACCCATTCTAATTTTCTTTCTTCCTACTCCAATACGCATATATATGACCTCACAATAAATTTAGTTATACATATTGTACCACATCACTTCGAAAAAGGAAAACCTTTTATATATTTTTGTCTATTTGCATAAAACAATTTGTGGAAAAGCACTTTTTTGAAGTTTTAACATAAAATATTAAAAAACTCTTTAAGGTGACTTCTATGCAGACATTCAAACAGCCTCTCTCCAAAGAATCCGAAGCCTACTATTTGAAACAATGCAAAGCGGGCAACCTTGAAGCACGAAATATATTGGTCGAATACAATCTACGACTAGTCGCACACATTATTAAAAAGTATAACAATTTCGAACGTGATACAGACGACCTGTTATCAATCGGAACCATCGGTTTAATCAAGGCAATCAACACATATGATATAGAGAAAGGAAACCGTCTTGTCACTTATGCTTCACGCTGTATTGAAAATGAGATTTTAATGATGTTACGACAAGAAAGAAAATGTTCAAAAGAAATTTCTCTCCACGAGCCAATTGGTACAGACAAAGAAGGCAACGAAATCAATCTCTTAGACATTATCGAATGCGAAACTCCTGATATTTCAGATCAGTTAATATTAGAGGACGACATCCAGCACTTAAGAAATATCCTTCTTTCTCAATTAGACGAACGCGAGTTGGAGGTTCTAACTCTTCGCTATGGGTTATTCCAACAAACACCATTAACACAAAGAGAGATTGCAAGTAAACTCGCAATCTCCCGTTCTTACGTATCTCGAATCGAAAAAAAGGCTTTATCAAAATTACAAAAATCATTCAATGTTCTTTCGACGTAAAATAACCCCTGTCGGAAGCACTTCTCCAAAATCCACCGTCAACCTTTCTTTGGGATGAGGCGCGCTATCTACTGATTGCATCTCCTCATTCCATATTGCTTTGACGGTCAATAATCGATTCGTTCCCTCAAACATCATAGCCTCAATTTCTTCTCCAACACTGAACTTATTCCTCTGAACAAAGCAAACTCTTTCCTGATCATCCACAGTCTCAATCGTTCCAATGTAGGTATAGTCCTTCACGTATTCATTATTGTCATATACTTGAGATTCTGTATCTGTTTTCCCGAAATAAAAACCCGTCGTGAATTGTCGATATGTGCATTTACCAATTTCCTCCTTATAATACTGCAAATTGGACTGATACACTTCTAATCCTTTCTTATAATCGTCTATCGCTTTGCGATACGTGCGTGCTACCGTTGCGACATACAAGGCTGTCTTCATCCTGCCTTCAATCTTAAAACTATCGATTCCTGCCTCAATCATTTCAGGAATATATTCCACCATACATAAATCCTTTGAATTAAATATATACGTCCCTCTATCATCCTCTTCGACAGGAAAATATTCTCCCTGTCTTTTTTCCTCAACCACACTGTATTTCCAACGGCACGGATGCGTACAAGCCCCTTGATTTGCATCACGTCCAGTCAAGAAATGACTCAACAAACAACGACCAGAATACGAAATGCACATTGCCCCATGTATAAAGCTCTCTATTTCCATATCCTCAGGAATATTCTCTCGGATTTCTTTGATTTCCTTTAACGATAACTCCCTAGCAGAAACCACTCTTTTCGCACCCAATTCATACCAAAAACGGTAAATGCCATAATTCGTATTATTAGCTTGTGTGCTAATATGCAGCTCCATATCCGGCAATATTTTCTTTGCAAGCGTAAAAATTGCAGGATCCGAAACAATTAGCGCATCGATATCTACATTCTTTAATTGTTCAAAATATTCCTCCACACCAGCCAAATCGTCATTGTGTGCAAATATATTCGCAGTTACATACAGCTTAACATTACGACTATGGCAATACATTGCCGCTTCTTTCATATCATCAATGGTAAAATTATGGGCTTTTGCGCGCAAACCAAACTCTTCTCCACCTATATACACCGCATCCGCACCATAATCAACTGCCACCTTCAAAACCTCCAAGCTGCCCGCCGGAATCAATAACTCTATCTCTCTCATGTGTATTCTCCATTCAAAACACTTATATCATTTACACTTCACGGAAAGTGAAACTCCATCCCCAATCGGAATGACTGATGTTTCTAATTGCGAATGATTCTTCAAAGCATACAAATACTCCCTCATACGTGTATGAATTGTGCGATTTCTCCTATCTACCACATATTTCGAATCTAACACTTCCCCATCCTGTAGTACATTATCAGAAATCAAAACACCATTTACCTCTAATAATCGTATGACATCCGGCAAAAAGTGAATATATTGCCCCTTCGCCGCATCCATAAAGATAAAATCAAAGCTTTCATTTAATCCCTTTAAGATTTCAGCCGCGTCCCCTTCTAATAGAGTAATCTTATCCTCTACCTTTGCACGAAGAAAATTCACCTTCGCCTGCTCTATCCGTGGTTCCCATTTTTCAATCGTTGTAATATGGGCTCCTTCCGGCAGATATTGGCTCATATAAATTGCAGAGAATCCCACAGCCGTACCAACCTCTAATACTCTCATCGGTTTTTTTATATAGAGCATCGTTTTTATCCATTCCTTCGTTTCTTTCCGAATAATAGGGACTTCCTGTTCAATCGCTTCTCTCTCTATAACACCAACTATACCATCCTCATCTCGGTTCATCGAGTTAATAAAGGACGTTATCCTCTCATCTACTATCACGTCATTTCCTCACTTTGTATGCCACAAATCTTTTTACAAATTTCATCCGGAGACATTCCCGGTCCTAATTGATAACTACCTGCTTTTAATTTATTTTGATATTCACCAAGATATACCCTTGCAAGAAATAAGTATTTTCCATCCACAATTCCAGACTCATCCAACACCAAAGCAACTTGCTTCATATCCATCCCCTCTTGAATTGTAACATTCATCACCTCATTTGAGGCCGCCACGTAGGGATGATCAGCAAACACCTTATAAGAAAAATGATATGCCTCAATAAACCCTTCCACAAGAAAAAAGATTATCAGTATGTTAATCAACGTTCGTACACTGATAGACAACACAACACTTGAAACACTTTTTTTATCTCCTGTCATAACATCACCCTATTCCATGTAACTATAATCAAACTCCAAATCCTCAACAATAACCTCGTAAACCTGTTCCATCTTGCGGGAAATCATTTGCTCAGCTATCAAAAACTCATTTACAATCGGATTTCTCAAAATCTTTTCATACTCCAATGCGAGATTATGAATCTCCTGATATCGATTCACCCCATCATCATAGCTTTGCAACTCAAAATTACGTCTTCTAAAAGAATTCATCGCCTGATACAGCTCCTGATTTTCTTTCACACGTTCCATAGTCAGCAAATATTGTTTATATTCCTTGCTCTCTTTAATTATCTGATTCAATCTTTTCGCTTCATTCGTAATCAAGGTATACATCCCTTCCTAAATAATATTACACCTCTGTGATAATTGGCAAAATCATCGGATTACGTTTGGTTCGTTTCCATAAAAATTCGCCCAGCTCGTCTTTTATTGAAGTTTTAATCTTACCCCAATCTGTAATATTTCGATCCAAACAACGATTCAACGCATCTTCAACCACATCATGACACTCTTCCATCAAATTTTCCGATTCTCTCACATATACAAAACCACGAGAAACGATATCCGGACCAGCGACAAGCATATTACTATGCTTCTCCAGTGTAACAACCACAATAATCAAACCGTTCTGCGATAAATGCTGACGATCTCTTAATACAATGTTACCAACATCACCTACTCCTAATCCATCCACAAGAATGCCTTGAGAGGTTACATGTCCGGTAACCTTCATCTCATCAGCAGACACTTCCAAAACCGTACCATTATTCATAATCGTCACATTATTCTTATCAACGCCCATTTCAACCGCCAATTCTGCATGACGTTTCAAATGTCTATACTCTCCATGTACCGGAATTGCATACTGTGGCTTTGTCAACGCATAAATCAGCTTCAACTCTTCCTGACACGCATGTCCTGAAACGTGAGTATCCTGAAAAATCACCTTTGCGCCCTTCATTTCAAGCTCGTTAATTACCTTGTTAACTGCCTTCTCATTACCCGGAATCGGATTTGAACTAAAAATAACAGTATCTCCCGGTTTAATGCTTACCTTATTGTGAATATTCGCAGCAATTCTAGATAATGCCGCCATATTTTCACCCTGACTTCCAGTGGTAATCATAACAATCTGTTCATCCGGATAATTCTTCATCTGTTCTATACTAATCAAGGTATTGTCAGGAATCTGAATAAAACCCAGTTCCATGGCCGTATTAATGATATTGACCATACTACGACCTTCCACAACTACTTTACGACCATATTTATCCGCACTATTAATAATCTGCTGTACACGGTCAACATTGGATGCAAATGTAGCAATAATTAATCGACTATGTTTATTCTCTGCAAACAAAATATCAAACGTTCTACCAACTGTTTTCTCACTCGGAGTAAACCCTGGCCGTTCTGCATTCGTCGAATCCGCCATCAATGCCAATACGCCTTTTTTACCAAGTTCCGCATATCTTTGCAAATCAATCGTTTCTCCAAACACCGGAGTGAAATCTACTTTGAAGTCACCTGTATGCACCAAAATGCCAGCCGGTGTATAGATTGCCAAACCTGAAGAATCTGCAATAGAATGATTCGAGCGGATAAACTCAATTCGAAAGCACCCCAAATTGATAGTCTGCCCATGTTTTACAACCTTACGTTTTACATTGTTTAACAAATTATGTTCTCTAAGCTTATTATCAATTAATCCCATCGTAAGCTTTGTTGCATAGATAGGCATATTTAACTCTTTTTCCACATAAGGAATGGCTCCAATATGATCCTCATGTCCATGAGTAACCACAAGCCCCTTTACTTTGTCAGCATTTTCCTTCAAATAGGATACATCCGGAATTACTAAATCAATACCTAGCATATCTTCTTCCGGAAAAGCCAAACCACAATCAATCACCACAATCGTGTCATCGTACTCAATCGCAGTAATATTCATACCAATCTGTTCTATACCACCCAAAGGAATAATCTTAACAGCAGGTGCTTTTTCCACCTTAGTACGCTTCTTATAAGATTCGCCCTTTTTTATATTCATTCTCAAAACTCTACCTCCGTATCACTTTCATCTAGCAACTCTTCAAAAATCGGAAACACAATATTCAACTCATCCTCATCTTCCACAAACTCATACATCCCGTATTCAGAGTCAGTTTCATCAACATTCTCTCTGAGAATATAGCATTCGCCCTCTTCCTCATCATTCTCCATATCTTCCACAGGAACCACCAAATAATAATTCTTTCCCATCAACTGTGTCTGTTCCAATACACAAAATTCCTGCTCTTCATCATCTTCAAATGTAATTACAATCGTTTCAAATTCTTCCATATCATTTTTCCTTTCCATTCATATCACCGATTATACCAGCTACATCTTTTCACTTTACCGAAATAAGACTATTGTGCCATCGGATGTGCATCCAAATAACTTTGTAGTATAACAGCGGCAGCCATCTTATCCACGTATTCCTTACGATGTTCCCTTCGCACTCCTGATTCCATCAGTATGCGTTCCGACTCAACAGTGGACAACCTCTCATCTTGAAGGATAACCTCCAAACCAGTTCGCCTTTCAATATGTTCTTTGAACTCTTCCGTCGCCAAAGCGCGCGGTCCAACTGTATTATTCATATTTTTCGGATACCCAAGCACAACAAAAGAAACCTTATACTCATCGATTAATTCTTCGATCTTAGCTAAGGTCTTTCGCAACTTATTCTCCGACTTTCTTTCTATGGTCATAATAGGCTGTGCAGTAATTCCCAGCTCATCACTCAAGGCTACACCAACCGTCTTAGTTCCATAATCCAGTCCCATAATCCGCATCTTCTGTCTCCTGTTACTTCAGTCTTGTTTCAATATAATTTTCTAACAAAACTTCAATAATCTCATCACGCTCTGCCTTCATAATCAAGCTTCTTGCATTCTTATAGCTCGTAATATACGTAGGATCACCACTCATTACATATCCTACAATCTGACTCACAGGATTATACCCTTTTTCAGATAACGCAGTATATACTTCTGCAAGAATCTCTGTTACCGGCAAATTGTTATCTTTCACTACTTCTACAAATTGTGTATTAAATGTATTCTGATTATTCATCTCATCACGTCCTTATTTCGATATCTATATGATAATATACTTTTTTAAAAGTTGCAAGTTGTATCTATATAACACGTCTACATTTTGTCAGATATTACCCAACAATTCACCATATTTCAACAAAAATATCATTCTATATTCGTATAATAATCTCATCACTATAGAATAACTCTCACTATTTTATTCTCTATATCCTCATCAGACATTATCTCCACCTTGACATATCGCTTCGTATGTCCAACATATACTCCTAAGCGAACCATTTCTTCTACTAACACCTCCTCTTCCATGCCCGAAAGGGACGTTTCATATTCAAGCTTTTGTTTTGCCGTCAACTCCAATAATTCATCACTTCGTTTTGTCTTTACAGTTTCCGACACCTGATTAGGAAACTTTTCTGCTACCGTTCCGGAACGCACAGAATATTTAAAAACATGCAATTCGTATAATTGCAGTCTTTCTAGATTATCAACAGTGGTACGAAATTCCTCTTCCGTTTCACCAGGAAATCCAACAATCACATCCGTTGTAATAGCCGGTTTATCAAAATACTGTCTCAATAAATTGCATTTTTCTTCAAATTCTTCAATGGTATATTTTCGATTCATACGTTTCAACGTTTCATTACACGCGCTTTGCAATGATAAATGAAAATGTGGACACAGTTTTTCGCTATTTCCTATTTTTTCCAAAAAAGACTTTGTTACAATACGTGGTTCCAAAGAACCCAATCGAATCCTTTCCACTTGAGGCAATTGTTCAATTGCATAGATCAAATCCCCCAAATCACGAATCGCTTGTATTATACTCTTCCGTTCAATCGCACCAGACGCAACATCTTCCCGCAAAATCTCATTCTTATCCATCACATCATCATACTCTGTTGTTTCGTCCATAAAATCCACACCATAAGAGGAAATATGAATGCCTGTCAAAACAAACTCTTTTATTCCATCCTTAGCGAGTTTCTCAATTTCTGCAATGATATTTTCCGGTCTTCTACTTCTTACGCGCCCTCTAGTATAAGGTATAATACAATACGAGCAGAACTGATTACAACCATCTTGAATCTTAATATATGCTCTTTGATGGTTCATCACATTCACATCCAGACAGCCCATTTCTTCATATTCACTGGCATGATTAATATCAAGAAAAAAATCGTTACTTTCTTTTTGCTTTAGACATTCTGCAATAACCTGAACGATTTCCTTCTTTCTATTATTTCCCACCAACACATCAACAAAGCTTTCCTGCAATAACACCTCATGTTCTGCATTGACATAACACCCGGCAGCAACAATTAACGCATCGGGATTACGCTTTCTAGCCCGCCTTAACATTTGTCTTGATTTCTTCTGTGCCATATTGGTAACCGAACAGGTATTCACAATATATATATCAGCAAATTCTTCTGATTCCACAATCTCCATACCGCTAGCTTGAAGTTTTTCTGCCATCGCATCTGATTCATATTTGTTTACCTTACAACCAAGATTAATAATTGCAACTCTTTTTTTATATAACTGAGAATATTGACTATTTACATTTTTCATAATTTTGCCCTTTACTACTGTATTGTTATTCTTCGATTAAACCACCATAAAATATGGTAAAACCATCGCATTTCATATTGACTTTTACACCTTAAAAAGTTATCATAGTAACAGACATGCCAATGGCATATATTACTATATTATAGGAGGCAGTTAAGATGAAATCAGTTAAAATCTCTTTGAATTCAATTGATAAAGTGAAAAGCTTTGTTAATGACATCGCTAGATTCGATGCAGAATTTGATTTAGTATCTGGTAGATATGTTATCGATGCAAAATCCATTATGGGTATCTTCAGCTTGGACATTTCACAGCCAATCGACCTCAACATTCACACAGAAGGCGATGACTCTGAAATCTTGAAAGCGTTAGAACCATACATCATCTAATCAACATATACTCGATATTTGATTAGATTGAAAAAGGAACGAGAGCAGTCTTGTTCCTTTTTCTTTTTTACATATACTACTTTTCCAAATCTTCCACCTTTGCCTCAACGATCTCCACAGTATCCAACGCTGTTCGCATCAGGTCCTCTATCACATCTGCAAGTTTTGTCTCAGAACGTTTAATAATCTCTAAAACCGGTTTGGTCACAGGGTGATTTGCCACAAAAATAGTACAACAATCTTCATAAGGTAAGATAGATGTTTCATAGGTATCAATCATCTCTGATATATCTATAATTTCTTGCTTGTCCATTCCAATACAAGGACGAAATACAGGCATAGTGCATACTTCATTGGTACACGCCAAGCTATGCATCGTCTGACTCGCCACCTGACCAATGCTCTCTCCTGTTATCAACGCCTGACATTTATTCTTTTTCGCAATCTCTTCTGCAATCTTCATCATATAACGTCGCATAATAATCGTCAATTCTTCATGTGGACACTTTTCATATATCGCAAGCTGAATATCTGTAAAATTCACAATATACAGGCGAATTTTTCCAGAATAACCAGATACAATACGTGCCAAATCTACAACCTTTTGCTTTGCGCGTTCCGAAGTATAAGGTGGCGCATTAAAATATACCGCTTCTAATTCCACACCACGTTTAGAAATCATATAACCCGCAACCGGCGAATCAATACCGCCAGACAAAAGAAGCATGGCTTTTCCATTGGTTCCTACCGGCAAACCGCCTGCACCTTTAATCGTATGTGAATAAATATATACCTGATCTCTCACTTCAACATTTAACAATATATCTGGTTTATGCACATCAACCTTCATATTCGAACAAGCTTCCAACACAAAATGTCCCAATTCACTATTCATCTCCATAGACTGCATCGGAAATGCTTTGTTTGCTCTTCGTGCATTTACCTTGAACGTATAGTCCCCATCAGAATATGCTTCTTGCATATACCGAATCACACTGCTCTTAATAGCCTCAAACTCTACAGTTTTCTCAATAACAATCGGACAAATACCAACAATACCGAAAACCTTCTGTAATTCTTTAATTAAATCTTCGTAATCAAAATCAGATTCCGCGTATAAAAAGATTCTCCCGTATTCTCTACGAACCGAAAAAGTACCAATATGCGCAACATGATTCTTGATCTGTTGACAAAGAACATCTTCAAACTTATAGCGGTTTTTTCCTTTTGTTCCAATTTCTGCATATTTTATCAAAAATGCCTTATAATCCATCTCTATATCATATCCTTTCCAAGTTAGCATTACTCCCTTCCAAGTAATGTTAATTCCAAATCAAACAGATTATACATTGGTCACTTCCTCGTAAATCTACGTAACATCGGGAGTAACTCCTGCAATACCTGTACGGTGTATTCCACTTCCTCTACTGTATTATACTCACAAAAACTAAAACGTAAAGTAGATTCTAATAATTCTTTTTCCAAATCAATCGCTTTTAGGACACCGCTAACAGCCGGATGATTAGAAGAACATGCCGAGCCCGCCGACACATAAATTCCCTTGTCCTCTAACGCGTGCAATAACACTTCACTTCGCACCCCTTTAAAACTTAAGCTTACAATATGTGGAGCTTCACCAGAATTGTTTGTCACACCCTCTATCGCAGTTGCACCTTTAATCAATGCATCTTTTACCTTCCGCATATTCTCACAATTCTCTTCAAGCCTCTCATACATCACCTGTGTTGCTTTTCCAAGTCCAGCAATTGCCGCAGTATTCTC
>CAYTOQ010000086.1:0-1817 GCA_964439445.1 uncultured Clostridium sp.
TCTGGTGCCACTTTATGCAATTCTTTCGCAATGGTTAGAATTTCGTGAACATTCCAGATATAACAAGAAAAGGCAACCACTGCTGCCTTTTCCTCATAGATTGACTGTAAAATAGAATCCAGATTATGATTAATGGTATATTCACGCACCACAAGCTCAGGCAAGCTTTTCCTTGCTTGCTGCAGCCCTTTGTCACTTACACCTTCCTTTATTCCTAAGTCCTTATTCAGTTGTTCCCTCGTATACGCCTCAATATCGTATACCGCCAGATTCGAATGCACATACTTCGCATTCAATGCAGCCAGAACAATTTTCATATTCATACTCCTTCGTCCACTCAATCCAAAACACATATTTCAAACCAATGCACAAGATTGAAGCAACCTCTTTTATCCATCTTACGCCTTCCCGGCAATATAATTGATGAACTGCTGTGCTGTACGTCCCGAGATTCCTCCATGGGAAAGCTCCCATTTGTTCGCCTCTGCACAAAGCTCTTGCTCTGTCAAGGTAATAGATGGCTCTTTCTTTGCCAACTCCGTCACAATATGGAAATATTCCTTTTGGTTTGGTCTTGAAAAATTGATAGTAACACCAAAACGATTCACCAAAGACAATTTCTCCTGCATCGTATCCGAACGGTGTAGCTCTCCACCACCACCATGCTCCAAATCATTTCTGTCATTCCATGTTTCCTTAATCAAATGTCTGCGATTCGAGGTCGCATAGATTAACACATTATCCGGCTTCGTCTCCACGCCACCTTCGATGACAGCCTTCAAAAACTTATACTCAATCTCAAACTCCTCAAAGGACAAGTCATCCATATAAATGATAAACCGATAATTGCGGTTCTTAATCATGGAAATCACCGTAGACAAATCTTTAAACTGATGCTTGTAGATTTCAATCATTCGAAGACCTCTGTCGTAATACTCATTGATAATCGCCTTAATACAAGTAGATTTACCAGTTCCCGAATCACCAAAAAGCAGACAATTATTCGCCGGTCTTCCCTCCACAAAGGCCTCTGTATTATCAATTAGCTTCTTCTTTTGTATCTCATATCCAATCAAATCCTCTAGCAACACATTCTCTGTATTGTTAATGGGATAAATGTCAATGCTGCCAGCAGGGGAAGTATTCTCCCCCGTCACCCAAGTCCCTGCAACCGGACGGATACGAAAGGCTTTGTTTAACCCAAACATTCCCACACCATAATCCGCATAGAATTGTGTGACCACTTCAAAAAATCCATCTTCATCATCACATTTGTCTAATCTATCTGACAGATTTCGTACTTTTGCAGAAACATTGTAATTATACATACGTTCTTTTTTTACAATCGCCTGATAATTGGATATCGTAGAAAAACAATCGATTCCAAGTTCTCGCTCAATTTCGTAAAAGTTATAATCAAACAGCGCCTTGAATATCTTAAAATCATTCTTTGCAAAATGATTGACACTTCCCTCATTCGCCCCTACCTTCTCACTGGTGAGGGTAAAGGAGTTCTCATTGGTCATCAAAAGAAAAGTGAGATAGTTATGCCATAAATTCTTATCGAAACCATAATCGGTTGCCAAATCCAGCAATCTCTTAATTTCTCCATAGATGCGGGTAATGAGGCTTTCCTTGCTGATATGCTTTTTGTCCTTCATTTCTTCTAGCTTTGACGCACTAAATGCTGAAGAATTGCCCACTACATTTTCCTTATACCAGTCAAAATCCTCAAAAATGGATGCAAGGCGGTTCAAGATGCTATCCTCGCCTAACTCTCTATATACAATTAATTTTGATACCTGCTTGTACATATT
>CAYTOQ010000086.1:1917-11355 GCA_964439445.1 uncultured Clostridium sp.
GTTCGCTCTGGCTTTACCTTAATCACCACATCCGGCATCTTAATATCAAAGCTTCTTGTACTTGCCACATTGGCTGCTGTAAACCTTGGCTTTTCCTCATCACACACAATCGTATCAAATGCAGTTTCGAAGGTTTGCAACGCTTCCTCCTTCACACCACTATCTGCCAATAGCTTCTTCATATCCATCTTATCAAGCTGCGGTGGTTCTGGTGCATCCTGGTAGGTTTCCACATATTCATTCAAATTCTCGTGAATCGTCTTAATCGTCTCAAAATCGCACTGCTCTCCAAGGGAGTTTTCAATAATATCCTGGAATGTCTCCTTCTGTGCCTTGTAAGATAAAGGTGCACCGCAGCCCAACGTCTGATCAATAAAGTCCTCCTGCATCTGCTCTGAATTCTTAGTGTAGTAAAGTAAACTATGTATATCCGAATTGCGGTCATTAAATGCTGGGAACAAAAAACCATGAATCGGTGCTGCTACCACCCAGTCACGAATGCGGCTTTCAATGCTGTTATTTCTCTCGTTGTAGCAAAGTCCCGCTTCTGTCAGCTTCACCGGACAGATACTGCAAAGAATATAATCATACACGTAATCCGATGCATCCTCATTTTCAATTCCATCCTCTGTCTGTCCTGGAACATCATAGGCTGCATAAACCAAAATGATATAATAGTTTTCTGGGTAGTTATATGCCTCAATAACCTTATCGTAAAATTGTTCAATTAAAGCACTATCCTCAAGCTTAGAATTCTTAAGGCGTAACAAAAACTCCTGATTGCCACCCTCTTGCTCCTGCTCCATAGGAAATTCCATGTTAAGCAGATTCTTTCCAAGTGTTCCTGACATGGTATTTTTAAAGATTGTAAAATACTTAAAATTCTCTTCCTCGGTCAAGGTAAGAAAGGTCTGTGCAAGCTCCGTCTTTTTATTTTTCTCACCATCCACATAACAGCCGCAAATGCGGGTAATGGTGCATTTTTCCGGGGTAAATTGTTTCTTAATTTCATTTATTTCTTTCTTGTTCATGGTATCCTCCTAGTAAGTAATTTAAACTGCCAGTAGGCCCACACCTACTGGCAGAAACACACTATATTCTTATCATCAATAACAATGAATCTAATTTCCAGCAATCACTCTTTCCACTTCTTCCATAGAAAGAGAAACCTTATCAGCTATCTCCTCAACAGACAAACCCATATCTGCATATGCTAATATGCGTCCTTCTGCCAAGCCTTCACTTCTTGCTTTTTGTTTTCCTGCTTCTATTTCTGGTGCCATAATTCTTTCTAATGCTTCACATGTCATCTTTGTTTCCTCCTTCCACCTATCAATTCTAGACTCATTGGCAACTGTAACAACCTGCAATACCGCATCGCCATATAGTTCTCTTTGTTTTTCATCCAGTCCTTCAATTGACTCTAACAAGTCATTATATGTTTCCTTTGAAATACCGCTTTGCAAGGAATGCAACCATATATTTTCCTTTTGTCCCAAATCCTTTGATACAATAATCTGAACTGTAAACAAAATATTGCCTGACACATAATATATTCCAGGATATATCTTTTCAACAGTGCAACCATTTTCTTGTAAATACTTCACCAGTTTACTCGGATATCGTTGTCTTACAAGTGTAATAGTAATATCTTCCGCCTTGTACCCATTCTCTTTTTCATTACTAACCTTATAGAGCGATGCATAACCTATAACCTTATAAAATGCATCTATCCCCATTGTGTCTTGCGGAGACTTATACTCGATAATATTATACCGCCTAAAAATCTTTCCGATTCGGTTTTTCATCTCCACATTTTTATCATTCTTAATAATCAACATATCCATTTGCAATGGTTTCTTACTAAGAAGATGCTCTTCCTCAAAAATGAGGTCATTCCCATTGTCCTTTAGTTCCATTCGCATCGCCGCAGCAAAAGCTGGATGCCACTGATTTTTCTTTTGTCCCATATTCCTCCTGTTCTGGCAGAAAAGAATATACTCCTAACACATCCTATTCTTCTCCTGCCTAAAATAAAAAATCGAAATGAAAAAGCAAGAGTTTTGTTAGAATAAAGATGGTCTCTGCGCTAAACCAGAAATAGCTAAATGCTATTAGAATAACAGAACTATTTGCTTAGGTTGAGAATACCATAATTTAAAAGCTTATTCAATAAAAAAATACAACATTTCCATCAAAAAAAGCCTGCATCAACATAACTTTTTGACATGTTGACACAGGCTTTTCATACCCTACTATAAATATTTTGCTAGCACCTTTTTCCAAAATGCTATTTCTTAATTTTCATTGACTTTTTGTAACCTGTTTTGCTCTTAAACAACTTCTTATACTCCTTTAATTGCTCTTTCGGAACCTTAATTGTCGCTTCCTTATTGATTCCCTTAATTGCATTCTTACCGACCGTCTTTAGCTTTGTGGACTTAATGATAATGGTCTTCAAATTCTTACAACCATTGAATGCATTTTTACCAATCTTGGTTACTCCCTCCGGAATAGTAACAGAGGTAATCTTTGTATTCCCCTTAAAGGCATCGTCTGCAATTTCAGTAACTGTGTAGGTTGTACCATCAATTTTAACCGTCTTAGGTACTTTCACCTTTTTGCTCTTTTTTGTTGAACCCTGATAAACTACTGTTCCCTTTTTGCCTTTCTTAGTTTTAATTTCATAACTTACGTTGCCCTTTTCAAATTCGCCACCCTTTACAAAACCAGTTGCCGGAATAGCTTCTTCGACCATCGCACCACAAGAAGTACAGGTCTTGATTTGTGTACCAGCTTTGTCACACTGCGCTTCCTTGGTCACTTCCCATTCTCCGTACGAGTGAGTTGTGGTTACTGCAACAACTTCCGTTTCCTTTGTTCCACAAACGGAACAGATTCGTTCACGCAATCCTTCCCTTGCACAAGTAGGTGCTGTTACCTCTGTCCATTCTTTATATGTATGTCCAGCGGAACAATTCGATTTCTGTAATTCCTGTTCTTCAGTTAAATCATCATTCGGCAAGACAGAAGTATCTCTCCAAAGTAACACTCTCAGATGCTCAGGGATAGCATCCAATCCTGTTCTCTCTTCTACTTTTCCCCACGAATAATTTTCATCTAAAACACGTGGAATAATCTCTTGACACGACAAATTTCCTGCTATGTCAACTCCGGTCACGCTTCCAATACCAAATGTATCTATGCCTTCAATACCATAAAACGCATACAACAACCTTAGAATATTAGAAACACTTTCTTCTCCAACATAACCTTCGTCTGTTTTTGTTAAATCATCTAATCCAAAATAAGTTATAAACTCTCCAATTTCCCAAATATTACTTCCTTCATCATACCAGCACCAACTAAAGTAAACCTCTTCAATTCCACTTAAATCTTCATCTATCGGTACGCATATACGAATGATATCGTCTTGGACTGATATGTCTATTTTGCTTGTATCAATCTTTAATGGTTCGGTATCTTCAGGCAAACCTTCTACGTTCACATACATGCTACTCAAATCCATCACATAATGATCTACATATGTATCATCCAACGAGCTTATTGAATGCACTGATCCTGATTTTACGTCTTCCTCACTTTGGATATTGATTTCTAGAATTTTATAAGTTCCATTATATCCTGCTGTTGGAACTGTAAATGAATAACTATATGTTCCATCTTCTTCTACCACCCATTTTCTCAAATCCATTGTATAATTATTCGGATATTTTAAACACAAAGAATGTAGAGTATATCCTTCCTTAAGCTTTATATTCCATGTAACCACATCTCCTGCAGTTGCATTTTTTGGTGATACACTACATTCATCAATCAATAACACATCTGCCAAATCCGAAATAGTGATGTTTGACTCGGAATTTTGTGAATTTTGTGAGTTTTCCACAGTAAATCGATATTCTTCTGGAATATAATCTATCCCTTCAATATCTTCCTCAAAAAAATCACACTTACCTGTGTTACCTGCAACATCTGTCACTTCCATACTTTTCAATCCATATGTAACTCCATTCTCAAACTCATCTATCGAAAAACTACAGACGTCATAAGGATCCGAATAACCTTCTCGAACATAGTATTCCCAAGTAGAAGAACTCTCATCATATCTTACAATGGTAACCCATTTACTACTAATACCACTCCCTGCTTCCACAACCGGAAAATCAAAACATATCCATTCATCTTCAATATAAACCTGACCATTTTCCTGGTCAACTATCGGTGCCGTCTTATCTTCTATCTGTCCACTGATTTCGAAACTCAAACTACTCATGTCCTGCCAATCATGGTAAGACACTTCCTCTCCAACAACCCATACAGCTTCGCCTGTAATGTCATTAAACAGTTCAACATCGAAAATTTGATATATTCCATTATTTCCCACATCTGGCACGGTATAAGTAATAACACTATTTCCTTCTACATCGGTTTCTATATCGCCTAGATATGCATAAAATGTATTTCCATTTGGAGCTACTAATCGTAAGTTTCCAGAAGTTACCTCAAACGATTCTGTTAATTTCAGTTTCCACGTCACCACATCTCCTGGCTGTGCGTTCTTCGGCGATACACTACAATTAGCCAAATCAAAAATGTTAGATTGTGCAATTGTTTCCTCTGCGTGCGTAACAATCATACTGTTAGTTTCCAAAAGACCTACACACATTACCACAAGCATCATCCATGTCATAATTTTTTTTCTTAACATAACTCTTCACTCCTCATCATTTAATCTTTATCGTTTGTCAATCAATACAATTCATTACTTTTTTAAGTGTCCTATTACAATCATTAACTGCAAACATTCGATTTTTCATTCTAAAACAATAAATATTATATCAAATCCCACCTCCATATTTACGAATCCTGCATATTTCATAGAAAATCGTGCAAAATTACATTGTTGACATCTAGTAAGTGTCACTCTCGCCATAATTTTATCATACTATTTAACAGTTGACAATCAGTGAGTGTCAACTAAAACTCGTGAAAGGTGAGCTTTCTATGTACAAAAACAAGAATGGTAATAGAAATAATATTGTTGGAATCTCAATTAGAAAACTCCGACTTTTACAACCTGGAATGTCACAAAGAATCCTTGCAGAAAAAATGCAATTAGTAGGAATTGACTTGAATAAGAATGCTATTCAGCGTATAGAATCCGGCGAACGTTTTGTTACGGATATCGAGTTAAAATATTTTGCAGAAATTTTCGGCGTTACTCCCTCCCAGCTTTATGATGAAGTTTCCAACATCACAAAGCTATAATTATGGAGCACCTTGCTTATACTCGCAAGGACCAGTATTGCAAATATTTCTGCTTTACCCGATTGCAATAGGTTGTTCCAATCGGTATCCTTGTCTGTTCACCCACTAGAACATAATCCGTTCCCAAATATGTAATGTGGGGTAAGTTCACAATATACCCACCATGACAACGCGCAAAATCATCATCTACCATTTTCAAAAAAGCAGATAACGACATATAGCATTCGTACTCCATTTGTGTTGTGTGCACAATGATTTTTCGTTCCTGACGCTTAACATATATAATCTCCTTTTGTAATAGATATATTGTATGACCATCACTAATGATTTTCACAGCAGCCTGCTTTAACATTTTATCAAATAATCTTCTTGCCTTAATAATCGCTTGTGGTAGCATAATCTCCATATTCTGTTTCTATCTGAAAAAGCATCATATTATTTCTCATACGGACACAATAGCTCTTACATCAAAGGTCATAATTTGGTCATCAAATGCATTTGTAAATATGTTTTTTAATAAATTACTGTCCATATCACAACAATCCATTTCCTACCACTTTTTACATTTTAACCACCAAATGTTACATTTCCGCCAAATTCCTTTTCTATTTTGCTATACTAGGGTACGTAGAAAACACTTCAGTTAATTGCAGATAAATATGATATTTGCTATACTGTAGAACATAAGAAACAGAAAGGTTCACCCCAATGATAACAATAGGAATATGTGATGACGATCAACAATTTACAGATAATTTGTACAGTATTTTACATGATATTATGCTACCAATCTCCGATTGGAAGGCAAGAATCTTTCACAGTGGTGCAGAGGTGCTAGCAGCTATTGCCAACGAAGATTTTGACTGTAACCTTTTATTTACCGATATTTTTATGGAAAACGGAAATGGTCTCGAATTGGCCAAGTACATATATGAACACGGAATCGATACGGATGTTATTTTTATTACTAGTTCAAAAGAACACGTATATGAGTGCTTCCGTTATCATACTTTTGCATATTTGCTAAAACCCCTTACCACTTCGGACATCGGAAAAGAAGTGCGTCGTTATATGGAAGAATTATCCATGAATGTAAAATGCCTGAACTTGTCCATCCGTGGCGCAAATCACAAAATTCCAATTAACAGCATCTTATATATTGAAAGCAACCGCAGAAAAATTACAATTCACACAAAACGTAAGAATTATGACTATTATGAAAAATTGGATATATTAGAACAGCTTCTACATCAGGATGGATTTGTGCGTTGTCACCAGAGTTATCTTGTACAAAAAGACATCATAACCTCTTACAACAATAACAACACAATTAGTTTGGATGGTTTATCTCTTAACATTCCTGTCAGCCGAAAGCATCAAAAGGAAATTCGGCAGTTGTTTGAACAAGAAACCGATACCTTAACGATTCCAGAAATCGCCACTACAGAAGAACCGGAGTGTTATATCACAAACAGCTTACAACAAAACCAACCAAACACCGGCGCTTTCATCTGTACCGAAGGGGCTTACATTGGTGCCATTATTCGGATCAAACCAGAACAGTCCATACGAATCGGTAGAGACAATACGGTTGCTGATATGATTGTCAATCTCCCATTAGTCAGTCGTCTACACTGTGAAATCACCTATCACGCTAACACACACGAATATGAAATTGTAGATTATTCCAGCAATGGGACCTTCGTCAACAAAGACAAGCGTCTCATACCAAGAGAAACCTACATATTAAAGCCCGGCACTGAATTGTGCTTCGGAGACAGAGAGACCATTTATAGGCTCGGTTAAGAGGGCATAACGCTCAAGCGGACATTATTCTATCAATAAAACAATACATTTTTCCTAAAACACTACTGAAAAAAAGGAGAATTCTTCCATGAACTTAATAAAATGTGAACACGAACATTATTACGATTCAGATAAATTTGACTCTTGTCCGCATTGTGCAAACCTTGTCGCAGATGTCAAAGTACCCAATCTTCTTGGAACAAACCAAAACAAAATTGATACGGTCATTCCAGACCAAGTGATTCTAAAGGACTATCAAAAAATCGGTCATCGACGCGTAGCCGGATGGTTAGTCTGTATCGAAGGCGAAATGCAGGGCGAGAGCTTTACCCTATACGAAGGGATAAACCACATCGGCCGCGCACCACATATGGATGTGGCATTATTCCGCGAACCAACGGTTTCAAGAGAAAACCACGCCCTAATCACCTATCAGGCTGATACCAATTGCTTTTCTCTGACAGTGGAGCCAAAATCTGTAGCTCCTGTGCGCTATAACAAACAGCAAGTCAAAAAAACCTTTACCCAAACCATGTCAGCACGTGATATACTAACCCTTGGAGATTGTCAGCTTTGTTTCATCCCATTTTGCGATGAACATTTTAGCTGGGAGAACAAAAAAGCATAAAGCTTCCCTCTCCAATGTTAAATCATTCTTTCTGAACAATTACAACAATACGATTCCAGGAGTTATATATTATGAAACCATTGGACCCACAGCCTTCCCATATTCTACCAGAGGGAACAGTACTACCTCACAACTACATAATCAACAAAATTCTTGGCGAAGGCGGTTTCGGCATTACTTACTCTGGAACCCTAAGTCTAACTGGCGAAAAAGTCGCCATCAAAGAATATTTTCCAAATGGACTAGCTCATAGAGAACTGACTTCCAATAATTCCCATTCCATCGTTCCACTTTACGGAATGGAAGAAGCATTTGAAAAGGGACGTCAACATTTTCTCAATGAAGCCAGTATTTTAAAAGAGTTTCAAAATCTAAACAGCATCGTATCCGTCAAAGATGTCATCGAGACAAACGGTACGGTGTATCTTGTGATGGAATATATCGACGGAATCACATTAAAACAATATGTGAAAGAAAATGGGGCGCTATCCTTTCAGGAATTGCTCCCTCTAATGAAGCCTGTAATCCAGTCTTTAATTCAAGTACATAAGCAAGGTTTAATACATAGAGATATCAGTCCTGACAACCTAATGATTGGCATTGATAACCAACTACACTTAATCGACTTTGGAGCAGCCAGCATCGAAAACAGACATGACGAAAAGACCATGACCGTAATACTCAAATCCGGCTACGCACCGCCAGAACAATACTTGTCCGATGGCAAACAGGGGGCATGGACGGATATCTACGCTCTGTGCGCTACTATGTATATGACTTTAACCGGATTTGCACCGCCAGAATCCATCCGACGCATCCAACAAGAAGAACTTCCTTCTTTAGCAGAGCACGCCGACATTTCTTCCTGGCAGGCGAGCGCAATCGAAAAGGGCATGAATCTAAATGCTGCCGAGCGTTTTCAAAACATGGAATCCCTTTATCAGGCTTTGATTATTCCACCAATTGAAATGGATTCCAAACGCAGAAGCTATCAGAACGCTTTGGAAGAAAATAAAACAGTTATGAAAAATAATGCCAACACCAGAAAAAAGCAAAAACCTTTGTATACTGGATTGCTTGTGGCATTTCTTTTTGCTGCCATTTTTATGGGCATTTTCATATGGAAAACGAATCCTTTTACGGAACCATATAGCACATCACAGGAAAACTCTAGCAATAATAAGCTAACTGAAAATGAAACAACGAAGCCCTCAACAGACAACATTTGCACCATGATTGACGTAACCGGCATAAGCTATACCGAAGCGCAGAAACAGTTAGCCGAACTAGATTCCTCCATCAAGATACAGACAGAATGGGTCTATGACGACACCCATCCACGCAATATCGTTTTGGAGCAAAGCATACAGGAAAGAACGGATTTCACCAAAGGAAGCATTGGAACTATTTTATTAACTGTGAGTAAGGGAAAAGAGCCAACTGTATCGGAAAGCTCTGAAAACCATACTGCCGGCACCGACACGACTAACAATCGTAATTCGACACAAGACGATAGTTTCAATCAAAAAAGCGGTAGCTCCAACACCGAAACTACCACTTCGAAATCAACAACTGAAAAATCAAATTATAATGTCACGCCGCTTGAAGATGAGGACGAATTAGACTCCTTCACGATTGATTGATGTCTATTAGGCTTTTTCAATCAACACATTCTTTCCTTCAAATGCAAAACCGTACTTATATATTCTCTC
>CAYTOQ010000087.1:0-11008 GCA_964439445.1 uncultured Clostridium sp.
TCTCCCCTTTCTCCTCTCACGCACTCTCCTACCAATATTGCACCTCTGGCATAGGTAGAATTTGGATTGGACAACTGACCGAGATATGTCATCACATAATCCTCGATATAGATTCTTTTGTTTCCACTTGGTGCTCCTATCTGACGTATATTCTTCGGTAAAACAATATCATCAAAGTGATTCTCCTCTCCAGTTACTTTGTCATATACAATTTCAATCATGCGTTTCATTCCTTTCTGCAATTCATTTACCTCATAATTTACATTATCGTTAGTACACGATAACTATTTGTCCTTAAATTACCACGAACAACCAACTTATGATGTCTAAAAATGTTCTTGCTTTCTCAAAATGTACGCAATATACGGATTTTTTCTTCTTATATATTCAGAAAACGACAAACTGTTATCACTCATGGATAGATAAAACGATTTTTTAAAAAAATTTCAAAAGCTTCGTCTAAACCATGCTCAAAATGTCAAAACTCATCATAGAATAATTAACAAACCATTGGAGGTACTAAAATGGGCAATTTTTATTGTAACGCTTTTGACAAAGGTTCCACCTACGAATTAAAAAACAAGCTTCAACATACTATAAATGAATATGCGATTCCAATAGACAATATCGTTGTTCTATGCATTGGTACAGATCGCGCAACGGGTGATTGCCTCGGTCCGCTAGTCGGCGAACATCTCCATCTTATGAGCCCAGAGCTTCCTGTATATGGTGATTTGAAAAACCCTGTCCACGCATTAAACCTTGAGGAAACTATATCCAATATATATCACAATCACAAAAATCCGTTTATTATTGCCATTGACGCTTCGCTTGGGGTACCGGAACACATTGGCTATGCCACATTAAGCTTAGCACCACTAAAACCAGGAAAAGGGGTAAATAAAAAATTGCCTGCGATAGGCAATCTCTCTATCACAGGCATTGTAAATGTTGCTGGTTTTCCTAATTCTATTTTACTCCAAAGCACAAGACTCCACACAGTTATGACTTTGGCAAATTGCATCGGAAACGCCATCTATATGTTTTGTATGGACGCACGTTCCAACACAAATGCATCCACCACCCAAAAACGACCACGCACCAAAATACGCATATAATCAATTGATTTCTACCTTCCCGCGCCCTTGTATGCATTAATCGCTTCCGACACAGTATCAGCAGTACCATCTTCCATAAGGGATATTAAATCTGCCACCTTATTCGGCGTACAAAAGTCTTTACCAAGAATTGCACCATAATTATTGGCAACTGCTATGGTGGAGGCTTTGATATCCTCCTCCAAAACAGACATTTCATCCTCTAACACTTCAATATCCGCTTTCATCTTCTCTACCTTAGCAAGTCTTCTGTCATTCACCTCGTCCATAAGCACTTGCTTTGTTTCATTTTCAAATACAGTCATCGCATCCTGTTTTTCCAAACTGATATCCTGCAATTCATCCTCCAACTCAGCAAGCCGGTCATCAAAACGCTCTAAACCATACTGGCTATCATCCTTATCCTTGCTAATCTTATTACGAATTGCTCTCATCTGTCTCTTATTTGCAGCAATTTTATCTTTTATCACTCTGCCTTCTTTCAACGTTTGATAATGCTTTACCTTTATGCTATTCAACATAAATATGTAAATCAAATTCACCACAATCACAGCGGCAGCTACCGTCATCGTGCAAAATAGAGTCACTTCCTTTACACCTTTATAAAATACCAAAATCGACAAAAAGTACATAATAACAGGTATTCCCACATACGCGATTAAACACGTCAAAAACAATATCAAAATCTCATGCAAACGTTTTGTCATAAATAAAGAATAGAAAAATCCACTTCGACAAAAGGCAGGTACATGATTTGCCTTAAACAAGGTTTTCATCTCAACATGTAATTGCCGGTTTTCCTCTGTTAAATCTGCAGTCTCTTCCGAAACTCTTTCATCCATTCTCTTTGATTTGGCTTTATCACGCTTCGCTTTCACACTACGACTTTTGTTTTTGTTCGCTTCTATCTGATCATCATAAGCCTTTTCAATCTCATTCTTTCTTTTTCGAATCGTCTGCGCGATTTCGTCCTGAATCGATTTTTCTTCCGACGCAATTGCTTTTTTTAAGTTCTTCTCCTGCGTCTTGTACTCAGCTAATTCCTTCTTCAGTTGCTCCACCGCTTCAAGATCCGTCTGAACTTGATACAAATAATCTACATTTTCATTAAATACATTATTCTGCATAAACAGCCTCTCTTTCGCATAAATCTAGTGCCTACGACTGAACACGACACAACATTTATTCCTTATTGTAACAAACCACATTCACAAATACAACCTCTTTCCTTGTATTTGTGCTCATCTATAAATTATATTTATTCACCATCTTTTTGTATTTCTCTCATTGTTTTTATAGCATATTTATTATATACTTAAACTAATGAAATGAACATTTAGACAAAGGAGGTGGCCCTGATTAATATACTGTTTTTTCTAACCCCAAAAGCAGAAGTTGCTTACTTAGAACAAAATTATTCCCTGCGTCAGACACTTGAGAAAATGGAGCATCACCAATACTCATCTATCCCTATACTCAATGCAGAGGGTGAGTATATCGGAACCATTACAGAAGGTGACATTTTATGGTATTTTCATAAAAACGACATCGCCACATCACTGAAACAATCCGAAAATCTACGTTTGGCCGATATACCAAGACGTCTTGATTACGAGCCGGTTAACGCCAGCTCTAATATGGAGGATTTATTCTCAAAAATCGTTCGCCAAAACTTCGTACCGGTAGTAGATGATTGCGACACCTTTATTGGTATCATCAAACGCCGTGACGTAATACAATATTATTACGATCGTCAATAGGTTTTTCTATCAAATAGATATATTGCTGAATCGATAAAACCCGCGTTTTCACGCGGGTTTTATTATTGATTTTCTTATAAATACTCCTTCAAACGCTCTGGGTCTACTTTGATACGATTATCCATCGTTTTCATAATATCCTTAATCTGAACGGTCTTATAAATGGCATCCGAACTCAAATCATAGATCTGATTCTGTCCAAATCCCAAGACCATAGGTCTTAATACATCCTTATCATTTTCTCTTAATACCAACCCCTTTTCCGAATTGGTCAACTCTACGCACACACCTGGATACAATACTTTAATACTATCCAATAAATGTTTTACCATTTCTGGATCATACACCTCCGGCTGGTCCTGAAGCATCCGAATCGCCTGTACCTCCGTATTAGGATTTTCATCAATTCTCATAGCGGTGTACTCATCATACGCATTCGCTACCATAAGGATTTTCACCGCACTGGAAACATCCGTCGGAGCATTTTCCGGTAAATATTGCAACTGACAAAGTTGCATCAACATACTCTTCACACCTACCGGAAGATTAAATGCATTTGAAATCTTATCAATGCCTGTAATTACAGCGCGTGCAATCATTGTCTGCTCTTCTTCTGTAAGATTACCAAGTTTTCCTCGTAATTCCGGCTTTAATGACAGTTTACCCAAATCGTGTAACAAGGCTGCTACAACAACCTCTGTCTGTTCCATCACACCAAAGCCTGCCCTATGTGAAATCATCGCAGCCAAAATAGCAACATTCAATGCATGCTTATACACATAATCTTCTGGGCTTCTCAGATTCTGATTAAATGGAATCTTATGATATAGCTTTCCAAACATACGAACCAATTCATCCGTCTGCTGCATCAGATTCGCAGGAGACTTGTTGCTCATAATCAAATCCAAATCTTCACGAATACTGAACACTGCCACAGTCTGAAAACGTTCAAATTCAATCTCTTCCTCACTCATAGGTGGCAATGGTTCTGCTGGCTCTAACACAAACAAACCAATCAATCCGAAATTCTTTACACTTTCGATACCCTGCTTGGTTATCTTATCATTTCTTCCATATAATAATATTCCTCGTTTATTGTAGATTGGTCTCGCCAAACGCATTCCAACCTCTAGATCTTCTGTCTTTACGTATATCAAGGTAACACCTCCCAATTCAAACACTGCTCTTATTGTATCATTCTACACCATAAATAGCAACGACCGAAATTGGATTTTCTTTCTCATATCTCACATTTTCTTCTGACATTTTATAACAATTCACAAACAATAATGCTTCTTCATACTCCTTCGCTTCATCTCCGATCTCATATTCAAATCCACTATACAGACCTCTCAAGTTATCTACGGAAGCAATATTCCGTAACCGAGCTTTTCGTTTCATCTCTTTTTCCCATTCTGCCACCACATAACCATTCCCAAAAAGAAAACATTTATACCTTTCCTCCCATTCCTTCAACAGCAACAGCATGGTGTCAACAGACATTGACCTTGCCTTTTCACGGTCAGTAAGATGCAATTCCACACCATACTCTTTAAAAAAATGTTCCGTTAAACGCTCCACATTTATGGAAGCTTTCCCCAACACCACATATATATCCTCATAACCATTCATTACTGGTTCCAAAATATGAATTAACTCTTTTTCTTTCCATTTTTCACTGTCTAATATCAACATAAAACTTTTTCGCTTTTTATTCAATCCAACACTCGCTACATCGATGCAACTTCGAGGCAACTCGTTTCCATTATCTTTACCTTGAAACAGACGAAGTATTATTTCCCATCCATTTTGAAATTCCTGTTTGCGCAAATGAAACATCGCATTTCCTATATCTAACGTATTCATCGCCATTTCATTTCCAGCAATTATTGTCTCCTCGCTTACTAATTTTCTCAGCACTCGAAACAATCTCTTATCCCATTTTTTGTTCTTAACCTTTTTCACATCGCAATTTTCCGTTTCCTTATTCCCTTTTACTGTCTGCCTTACCCGCGCAATCTTTATTCCTTCCGATTCGTATTTCGAAACATATATTTTTGATTGCACCCCACATATCCGTTCTATCAAAACACCTTGTACTCTTTTCATACTCTGTCACTTTCAGGCTTTCTATATTGTATGAAGAATATGACAAATCATACTTTATTTGTTATAATGCACTGTATTGATAAAATATGCAAAAATACCGGAGGCAAACTAATGTATTCATATAAATGCACAGTATCCTATGAAGGTACACGTTATAACGGTTGGCAAAAACAGGGAAACACCACCAATACAATTCAAGAAAAAATTGAAGAAATTCTTTCCAAAATGTTAGAAGAGCCTATTGAAATTGTAGGTTCCGGCAGAACAGACGCAGGCGTACATGCATTGGCACAAGTTTTTCACTTTCATTGCAAAAGTGACATTTTCGCCCACAGCAGTTCTTCTGAATTTCTTACTCATTTGAATCCATTTCTTCCAAAGGATATTCGCATCACAACCATAGAAGCTTGTCACCAACGCTTTCACGCCCGGTTAAATGCAACACATAAGACCTATCAATACCAGATTGATATTTCACCCTACGGAAATCTTTTTTTGCGCAACACAAGCCATCACATCGCCACACCGCTTCACATAGAAGCTATGCGTACCGCAGCCCGGCATCTTATCGGAACACACGATTTTAAAAGTTTTTGTAGCAATAAAAGAATGAAAAAATCCAGCATTCGTACAATATACGACATAACAATCACCAAAGACGACGAAGGACAACTGCTACTACTAACCTATACAGGGAATGGTTTTCTATATAATATGGTGCGCATTCTTTCCGGAACATTAATTGAAGTTGGGTTGGGATTACGAAACCCTGATGATATACCACATATACTTACCGGTTGCGACCGTAAACTTGCCGGACATACCGCTCCGGCCCAAGGATTATTTCTTGTTTCTGTTTCTTATACCAAATAACGCTCTTCCTCATTCACACTACAGCATTCTCGTGCCAATGACATAACAGTTGTTCTAATTCTTCATAGCTCTCTACATGATTAATCTCATCTCTCAGCTTTGATGACTTTGGATAACCTGTCGTATACCACGCAACATGCTTTCTCATCTCATGTATTCCTGTATATTCTCCTTTATACTCTACCATCATTCTTGCATGGCGTAGCATTACCTGTACCATTTCAGAAAGTGCAGGTCGGTCCGGAATGTACCCCTTCTCGAAATAGGTTTTCATTTGAGAAAAGATAAAAGGATTCCCCTTCGCGCCTCTACCAATCATAAAAGCATCGCAGCCCGTTTCCTTTTTCATTCTTAATATGTCCTGCGGACTGGTCAAATCACCATTTCCGATTACCGGAATGCGAACTGCCTCCTTTACCTGCCGAATGATATCCCAATCTGCACAACCCGAATAGTATTCGCTACGAAGCCTTCCATGAACCGCAACTGCCGAAGCTCCACTCTCTTCAATCACCTTTGCAATTTCAACTGCATTGATATGATCCTCATCAAATCCTTTTCGAATTTTAACAGTGATGGGAACATCTGTAGCCTTTACCATTTCTGATACAATCTCACCTACTAGTTTCGGTTGTTTCATTAATGCAGACCCTTCATTGTTATTGACAATTTTCGGAACAGGACATCCCATATTGATATCAATAAAATCATATCCTCTTTCCTGTACTTGCTTTGCCATATCCGCCATAATTCTTGGATCAGAGCCAAATAATTGCAAGCCAATAGGATGCTCCATTTGTTCATACTTCATCAAGGGTTCCGTGTTGCGATTCTTATATAAAATTGCCTTGGCGCTTACCATTTCCGTATATAACACATCACAGCCCTGCTCCTTGCATAACAAGCGAAATGGCAGGTCAGTGACACCTGCCATAGGAGCTAGTATTAACTTGTTCTGTAAATCAATCATTTGCTTTTTTGACATATTGCTCTACCTTCGCTATCTATATCCTTACATTCAAACATTTCTTTCTGAATATAGCTTTATTGTTGTTTCTTATATAAGATGTGCAAGCCTTTCAATGTAAGATTCGGATCATAAATATCAATACAATCTGTTGCGTCGCTAATAATCTTACCTAAGCCACCGGTTGCAACCACCTTCATCGTTTCCAGCTTCGCCTCTTCCTTAATCTTACGAACAATATATTCTGTTTGTCCAATATGTCCATATACCAAACCAGATTGCATAGAAGATATTGTGTCTTTACCAAGAATCTGTTCCGGTTTCATAATCTCGATTTTCGGAAGCTTCGCCGCATCCTGCCATAAAGCATGTGCTGCGATTCGAATACCAGGAGAAGTAACTCCGCCCACCAAAGATGCGTCTTCCAAAACCAAATCGTGTGTCGTCGCAGTTCCATAATCAATAACCAGCACTGGTCCTCCATATATCTCATATGCCGCTACAGCATCCACAATTCTGTCTGCACCGACCTCTTTCGGATTCGGAATAGCAATCTTAATTCCTGTCTTGATCCCCGGTTCCACAAGAATAGGATTCACATTAAAATATTTGATTAAACCATTCACAATATGATGATTCACATCCGGCACCACCGATGCCATAATGGCGGCATCCACATTTTCACGGCGCATTCCCTTACTATGAAGCAAATTATATAAAAATGTACCATACTCATCCGATGTTCTTGGAATCTTTGTCGTCATACGAAAGGTTCCAACAATCTCTTCATTATCAAACAAACCAATGGTTATATTTGTATTTCCAATATCAATTGCTAATAACATAGTGTATTCCTCTTTTCTTAATCAATCTATTACCACTTTATAGTCTTTTTTTCTATTCTTCGATAGGTTCCCCTAAAAATACCACTCTATAATATAATTCCAAACTCTCTAATAATTCTCTTTTCGTCTGCTGAAGTTGTTTAATCTTCAACACACTTCCAATCTCATCGTAGAGCAAATCTCCTTGATCACACATAGTGACAAACTGCAAATCTGCATTTTCATCATATTCCATAGTCAAAATGCCACCAATATCTTCAACAAACAACACACACATCGCCTGCAATTCATCTTTTATCGTTTGTGGCAAACCATCAAATTCAGGATTCAAATAGTATTTTTCCTCATACTTCGAGGACCCACATAATACAATATTTTTCTGTTCCATATCACATCGTCCTTTTCATTTTCTAAAGAGCATTTTATCCTATATATAAAAGGATTGCAAGAAATTTAAAGATTTGCTAAGATATAGTTCAGACTTGTATAAATACATACTCGAAATACAAATTACATCTATAAAATTATATTATACAAGTACCATGTAAAGAAAAGAGGTTTAAATCATACTATGTTAAATCAAAATTTTATTGATATGTGCGGACAGAAATCTGTAATTCGTGAGCTTTTCGCCTATGGCAGCGAAAGAGCAAAGGAAATCGGCTACGAAAATGTATTTGATTACAGTTTGGGCAATCCCTCTGTTCCTGCACCAGAATCTTTTACCAATGAAATGATTCGCTTATTACAGACAGAGAACCCTGTTACTCTGCACGGATACTCTCCAAGCTTAGGTATCGACTCTGTACGTGAAGCGGTTGCTATTTCTTTAAATGACCGCTTTGATATGCCATACAAAAAAGAACACATATTTATGGTAAGTGGAGCTGCCGGTGCAATCGCTCACGCAGCAAGAGCTGTTACAGTTCCAGGCGATGAAATCCTAACCTTTGCTCCTTTCTTTCCAGAATATATGCCATATATTTCAGCAACCGGCGCAACCCTAAAGGTGGTTCCTGCTGACATTAGCACATTCCAGATTAACTTTGACGCTTTCGTAGATATGTTAAACGAAAAGGTTATGGCTGTACTTATCAACACACCAAACAACCCATCCGGTATTGTATACTCAACGGAAACTATTCGTAAATTGGCAATGATTTTATCCGAGAAGGAAGAAGAATTCGGACATCCAATCTACATTATCTCTGATGAGCCATATCGCGAGATTGTGTTTGAAGGAGTCGACTCTCCTTTTATTGCCTCTCATTATAATAATACATTAACTTGCTATTCCTTTAGTAAGTCCCTTTCTCTTCCTGGTGAAAGAATTGGTTACATTGCTGTGAATCCAGCCTGCGAAGATGCCACACTCTTAGTTGACATGTTCGGTCAGATATCAAGAGGAATCGGGCACAATTGTCCACCAAGTATTATTCAGCTTGCTGTTGCAAAATCTTTATATGACACAGCGGATTTAACTGTTTACGAGACAAACAAGAATATCTTATACACAGAGCTTACAAAAATAGGATTTGATATTGTAGAACCGGGCGGTACCTTCTATATGTTCCCAAAGGCATTAGAAGAGGATGCTATCGCATTTTCTAATAAGGCAAAAGAACTTGATCTATTGGTTGTTCCAAGTAATTCTTTCGGAGTTCCTGGACACTTCCGTATCAGCTACTGTATTCCTACAGAAAAGGTAGAACGCTCTATTCCAGTATTCCAGAAGCTGGCGGATATGTATCTTTAAGATTGGTTAGATAATTGCAAAACAAAGACCTATGTAGCGTACGGAGTATATCACAACATAACCATCGCAGGCACGCTTGCGCTGCCATTGGCTCGTAGCGGTACTAAGCTCGACTTCGTCTCGCTTACGCAAGGTACGCTTTCACACTAAGCTCGTGCAAAGCACTTGCTAAGTGTTCAATGTGAAGTGCCGACGGCCGCCGAGCACCTGCTTATGGTCATTGTTGTGACATACTCCTTTTTTCGTTTAGGTTTTTGTTTTGCAATTATCCTTAACAACCACCACTTTTATACCTTCAATCACATATAAATAACTCTTGCTTCAAAGATACATATTAAGGAATGTGACAATCCACATAACTTATAGAAGCACACGGAATCGTATATAGGAAAAGTGAAAAATGAATATAGAAAATGTAAAAAGCGGCTGGTACGAATACCAACCGCTTTTATGTTAATAATTATTATATACTTATAATAAAATCAACCCTTAACTGATCCAAGTGCCACACCACCAACGATGTACTTAGATAAGATGATATATACTACGATTACAGGGAAAATTGAGAATGCAATCATAACGTATACCTTACCCATATCAAACTTTAACCAGTCAGCTGAACGCAACATAGCAATCAAAATCGGAAGTGTCTTCTTTTTATCTGTCTCTAAAATCAATGCAGGTGTGAAGTAGTTGTTCCAGCTAGTTGTAAATGCGAAAATAGCCTGTACAGCTACCGCCGGCTTCATCAAAGGCATAACGATTGTATTGAATGTACGGAATTCTCCAGAACCATCAATACGAGCAGCCTCTAACAATGAAAGCGGTAAACTTCCCTCCATGTACTGCTTCATATAGAAGAATACTGCAGGAGCTGCGATACCAGGTACAATCAAAGGAATGAATGTATCCTTCAAATGCATACTATCCATCAAACGAACGAAACCTAAAGCAGTTACCTGTGTAGGAATCATCATTACCATCAAAATAAATGTAAAGATGAACTTTCTACCCTTGAAGTCATATGCATGAATTGCAAATGCTGTCATTGCTGAGAAATATACACTCAATAATGCTGTCAAACTAGCAATGATAACACTGTTAATCAAACCATTCCAAATAGGTAACGTACCTGTAGCTAAGTTTTTGAAGTTCTCAAACAAATGTGTACTAGGGAGTGCCGAGAAACCTGAAGTTAACTCACCATTAGATCTAGTCGCATTAATAAACAAGATATAAAACCAGCAAATACAGAAGAATGTAACAATCGAAAGTACTACATATGCAATTGTACGTCTTGCCTTGATTCCTAATCCCTTATCTAATTCTTTTCCTTGCATATCCCTTACCTCCTATCATCTGCACCATAGTTATTGATACGGAATACAATAAAGCTCAAAATAGCCGTAACAATAAGCATATAAACTGACAACGCACCTGACATACCGTAGTTCTTACTATACAAGTGTCTATTCAAGAACATAATCAATGTCATAGATGAACGCATTGGATCACCAGTACCGTTTGTCAAAATCTGAGGTACGTCGAATAACTGTAAACCACCGATTAATGATGTAATC
>CAYTOQ010000088.1:0-10893 GCA_964439445.1 uncultured Clostridium sp.
ACCTGAGAAAAGCCCTTTGCGCCCTTCCCCATTAAAACATCAAAAATAAGTTTCAGGATGACAAGTTACCTTTAGTTGACGAAGTAATTGAGTTAGATGCAAAAAGCCGTGAAACACAAGGTAAGGCAGATGCGCTTCGAGCTGAACGTAATAAGATTTCGAAACAAATTGGTGCTTTGATGGCGCAGGGGAAGAAGGAAGAGGCAGAAGAGACTAAGAAGCTTGTAACAGAGCGTTCTGCGGAGCTTGCTGCTTTAGAAGAGCAGGAGAAGGAATTGCAGGAGAAGATTACTAACATTATGATGGTGATTCCTAATATTATTGATCCTTCGGTTCCGATCGGTAAAGATGATAGCGAGAATGTTGAGATTCAAAAATATGGCGAGCCAGTAGTACCTGATTTCGAGGTTCCATATCACACAGAGATTATGGAGAAGTTTGATGGAATTGATTTGGACGCAGCAGGCAAGGTTGCAGGTAATGGATTCTATTATTTGATGGGTGATATTGCTAGATTGCATTCCGCAATTATCTCTTATGCAAGAGATTTTATGATTGACAGAGGATTTACTTACTGTATTCCACCATTTATGATTCGTTCCAATGTAGTGACAGGTGTTATGAGCTTTGCTGAGATGGATGCTATGATGTACAAGATTGAGGGTGAGGATCTTTACTTAATCGGTACGAGCGAGCATTCTATGATTGGTAAATTTATTGATACCATTATCAAGGAAGACCAGCTTCCAAAGACACTTACAAGTTATTCTCCTTGTTTCCGTAAGGAAAAAGGTGCACACGGTATTGAAGAGCGTGGAGTATATCGTATCCATCAGTTTGAAAAGCAAGAGATGATTGTTGTGTGTAAGCCAGAAGAGAGCCCAATGTGGTTTGAGAAGTTGTGGCAGAATACAGTGGATTTATTCCGTACATTAGATATTCCTGTTCGTACTCTAGAATGTTGTTCTGGTGATTTGGCAGACCTTAAGGTGAAGTCAATTGATGTTGAAGCTTGGTCACCAAGACAGAAGAAGTATTTCGAGGTTGGTAGCTGTTCGAATTTAGGAGATGCACAGGCAAGACGCCTTAAGATTCGTGTAGATGGTGAGAATGGTAAGTATTATGCACACACCTTGAATAATACAGTAGTTGCACCACCACGTATGTTGATTGCGTTCTTAGAGAATAATTTGAACGAAGATGGAAGTGTGAATATTCCGGAAGCTTTACGTCCATATATGGGTGGTAAAGACAAGATTCAGTAATGTGAATGAAAAATAATAAGAGCGTATTTTCATAGAAAAGGACCTAATTCGTGAATTAGGTCCTTTTTCAGTGCATGTGTATCCTATGTGAAATCTTATCCTGTTCGGATAGTTTTTTGAAATATTTCAAAATATGCTTATGCATTGTTTTTACTGCCGGTGCCATTGTATCCGTATTCAAAGCACATATACCAATGGTACGGTGCTCTGCTGGTTTTAATGGGTACATATTGACATCATAGGGAATGTTCTTCATAACTAGGCGCGGCATAATACATACGCCAAGTCCTGCCGCTACCATTGCAATGGTACTTAAGTCATCTTCGACATGGCAGGATGAACGGATGGATAACTGATATTTCTTAAATAGGTTTTGAATATCAGCATCTGTACTTTCACGTTGTGACACAAATTTTTGTTCTGTAAGCTCACCCAGTTCAATATATTTTTTGTTCTTTGGACGAAAGCTCTTTGGTACTACACAGAGCAAATCATCTTCATACAATGGGGTGATTGGAAGGTCTTTACAACTAGATTCAGAGAGAAATCCTAAGTCCACTACTCCAGTTTTAATCCAATTATAGACATCATCATAGGTTCCCTGGTATATCTTAATTTCAATGTTTGGATGAAGCTTTGAAAAGCTGGTAACTAAATCTGGAACAAAGTTATTACAGACAGAAGAAAAGGTTCCGATTTTAACAGAACCATGTGTCAGTCCGTTAAACTCAAGGATTGCCTGTTGTAGTTTTGCATCGCTATTCAAAACAGTTAGAATGTACGGTTGAAGATTCTCTCCATAGCTTGTGAGAGTAACCCCGTTCTTATTACGGTTGAATAGTGGGAAACCCAGCTCCTTTTCTGCTGTTGATACAGCGTGGCTAATGGCAGAAGGAGTAAGATTTAATACTTCTGCAGCACGCTGGAAGCTTCCTTGTTCCACAACGGTTTGAAAAATTTGATATGCCAGTAATGTCATATTTTACTTCTCCTTATCAAAAATATGTGCAAGGTCTGCTGGTTTTAATGTCATAAGAGCGGTTGCATCTGAGACATTCTCTGTTAATAAACGATTTGCCTGAGCGGAAATCGCAATATCTAAGAAATTGCGAACATCCCGGGCATTACCAAAATATTTGTCGGAATTCGCAATGTACGTTTCTAATTGTTGTTTTAAATAAATGCTGCCATCTTCGCTTAATGTGTAGTCATTGTTTTTGCAAAAATAAAGGAAGATGTCATATAAGTCATCTGCAGAATAATCCGGAAAATGAATAGTTTTTTGGAAACGGGATTTTAAACCGGGATTGGACTTTACAAATTTGTCCATCAAATCCGGATAACCGGCAACGATAACGATTAAGTCATCACGGTTATCTTCCATACCTTTTACCAAAGTATCGATTGCTTCCTGTCCAAAGTCTCCTCCTGGTGTTTCATTGGAAAGAGAATAAGCCTCGTCGATAAATAAAACACCGCCTTTGGCTTTGGTGATGACTTCCTTTACCTTAATGGCAGTTTGTCCCATATAAGCTGCAACCATACCTGAACGGTCTACTTCTACCATATGTCCTTTTGATAAGATGCCAAGAGAACAATATATTTGTGATAAAAGACGGGCAACTGTGGTTTTACCTGTACCTGGATTACCTGTGAATACAAAATGCTTAGTAACCGAAGGTGCTTTCAAGCCGTTTTTGGTTCGCAATTCAATAATTTTTAGCAGGTTAATTAGATTTTTGACTTCCTCCTTAACGGATTCTAATCCGATTAAAGATTCAAGCTCCTCTAATAGATTGTCCAAATCAGCAATGGTTTTATCGCCGTCTGTAATTGTGCCAACGAAGGCACTTTCTTCGTTGTTGTTTTGTGTTTCAAAAATTTCCTTTTCTTCCTTTGTTTTTAGTTTAAAAGGAATACTATCTGGGCGTGAAGGAGCAACGCCACCACTCTTGGTATGTGACTGAATCGCGCTTTCCAACATAAAACGATAGCGTGTGAGCTGATTCACTTCCTGTGTATCTACATGTTTGCAGCTTGACAAGAAATCTTCACCTATAATCTGAAAAGTCAGAAGATATAATTTTTTAATATCATAATATTTTGCCTCATGTACAATAAAATCATTTTTTCCATATTCTAAAAAATAGCGTAAAGACGCAGGCGGTTGGTTTAAAAAATCATCTCGTATCATACGGCTGTTACTGGCAAATGATTTCATGGTTTCGCCATCGAAGGTATAGCCAAGGGATTTGTTGATGTAACGGATTTCATCCCTTGCCACCACGTGGTCTGCTATAGTTAAGAAAATGAGAAAGTCTCGTATATCCATTCGCAATAATTCGCTTACACTAACATCTGTATGGTTGTTTTTCATTATATGTTTATCAATTTTTTCTGCAATTGACATGGTCGTCGAAAATATATTTTTTGTTTCTGCATCCATAGAAAGTCCCTCATTATAAATGTAATAGCCCAAAGTATTATAATATAGCATATGCTCCTATCTCTTGTTTTTTTTTGGACGATTATATGATACCAAAAAAATGAGAGACTATCAACTAAAGCTTGAATAGAATTCACGTTTCATAATAAGTTTTGTGTTATGTTTTGCAACTATGTAATTGTTTTTTGTGTGTAAAAAGTGTATACTTGTTTCGAATATAGATGGAATATTAAGTATATGTTATGCCAATTGTTTGTAATAAGAAGAGATATTAGGAGGATGGTTGTGAAAGATTTAACGTATAGAAAATTTTTAAAATATGGAATTACGGTTGCATTTCTGATTTTAGTAGTTATGCATTTTGAAGCAATTCTTAAGTTGGGAAGTACATTACTTTCCGTGGCAAATCCTTTGATTGTTGGATGTGTAATTGCTTATATATTAAATATTCTTATGGTGCGATTGGAAAAGATTTATTTTCCGAAAAGTCAGAATAAGCTTGTAGTGAAATCAAGACGTGGTGTGTGTATAGTCTTATCCTTAACAATATTAGTTATGGTGGTATTTTTTGTATTATATTTGGTGATTCCGCAAGTTGTAGAATGCGTTGTGATTATCTCGAAAGATGTACCGGTATTGTTACAGAAGATATGGGATGTTCTTGTTAAGAATTCGGATCAGATACCAGCTTTACAGGAACAGCTTGTGAGCACGGATATTGATTGGGGAGGAATCATTAATAAGGTGACATCTGGTCTCTTGGCAGGAACAAAGGGTTTGCTTTCCTCTGCAACAAGTATTCTTAGCTCTGTATTTGGAGCAGTTACCAACGCAGTGATTGCGTTAATTTTTAGTATGTATGTATTGGCGTGTAAGGAAGAGATTGCAGAGAAACTAAATCGTGTAATGAGAGCGTTTATGACATCGAATGTGTATGACAAAACCATCTATGTTTTGGATGTGGTACACAAGAGTTTTTCGAACTTCTTTATGGGACAGGCAACGGAAGCAGTTATTCTTGGAACACTTTGTAGTATTGGTATGTTGATGTTTAAAATTCCATATCCGGGTCCGATTGGTGCGTTGGTAGGATTAACCGCATTGATTCCAGTGTTTGGTGGATACATTGGTGCGGCACTTGGTGCATTTATGATTTTGACAGTGGATCCAAAGCTTGCATTGGTATTTATTATTTATCTCATAATTTTACAACAATTAGAGGGCAATTTGATTTATCCAAGAGTGGTAGGTTCTTCGATTGGTTTGCCGGGTATCTGGGTATTGGCTGCGATTATGATTGGTAGTGGACTAGGTGGAGTAGTTGGAATGTTAGTTGGAGTACCTCTCTCAGCATCAGCGTATAAGCTTTTGCGTGATGCGACGGCAAAGCGACTACAGGAAAAAGGAATTAAGGTAAAAGCAATACCGGAAGAGAAAATATCTCATAATGCTGAAGCGCAAAGTGCGGCTGAGAAAGAAGAGGGTTCTGAACAAAAACCTGTATCAAAAGCAAAATCAAAATGATAATTTGAAGCTTATGAAAAACTGTCTCTTATGAGGCAGTTTCTTCACGTCTATGGATAGAGAACTAGAAATAGGTAAAGTAGGACAAGACAATGAATAGAGATTTAACAATAGGAAAAGCGGATAAAGTGTTATGGAAATTTTGTATTCCATTATTCGGAAGTGTGATTTTTCAGCAAATGTATAATATTGCGGACAGCTTTGTGGCAGGACAATATATCGGTGAAAATGCGTTAGCAGCAGTAGGGAATAGTTACGAGATTACGTTGATATTTATTGCTTTTGCGTTTGGGTGTAATATTGGTTGTTCGGTCATTGTATCACAGCTTTTTGGCGCAAAGAAAATGAAAGAGCTAAAGACTGCTGTTTATACAGCAATGATATCATCTGCTGTGTTATGTGGTTTGCTTATGATATTTGGTATTACAATGGGTGGAAGGATGTTGTCCCTGATTCAAACACCGGAGGTAATTTTGGCAGACTCAAAATTGTATCTGGACATTTATGTATGGGGCTTTCCGTTTTTGCTTTTTTATAATATTGCTACGGGTATTTTTTCTGGATTAGGTGATTCAAAGACACCATTTGTTTTTCTTGCATGTTCTTCGACTGCTAATATATTGGTGGATATATGGTTTGTAAAAGGCTTTCACATGGGGGTGGCTGGTGTTGCATGGGCAACCTTTATATGTCAGGGAATAAGCTGTATATTATCTTTGGTGGTTGTGTTTTTTAGACTTAGTAGAATTGAGGTTCAAGATAAGGTGGAATTCTTTTCGTGGTCTCTCTTTCAGCGAATTGCAGTAATTGCAATTCCAAGTATTTTGCAGCAAAGCTTTATTTCCGTTGGGAATATTATTATTCAGAGTGTAATAAATGGGTTCGGGCCAGGGGTGATTGCAGGTTATGCTGCATCCATTAAGTTGAATAATTTAGTGATTACCTCATTTACGACTTTAGGAAATGGTATATCGAATTTCACAGCACAAAATATGGGAGCAGGAAAGCTGCCTCGTGTGAAGGAAGGATTTCGAGCTGGAATAAAAATGGTGTGGAGTTTATGTGTTCCATTTGCATTACTCTATATCGTGTTTGGAGAACGTTTGATTAAGATATTCTTGGATGAACCGTCAACCGATGCATTAAATACTGGAATTACGTTTTTGCGGATTGTAGCACCATTTTATTTCTTGATTTCAGTAAAGCTTGCTACCGATGGGATTCTTAGAGGGGCAGGCAGGATGAAGCAATTTATGGTGGCAACATTTACGGATTTGGTGTTACGTGTTTTGTTGGCGATTTTGCTGCCTCAATATTTCGGTTCGATTGGTATTTGGTGTGCATGGCCGATTGGATGGACTATAGGAACCACGCTTTCCTTATTGTTTTATAGGTCTGGTATAGGGAAAAAAACGAAGAAAGTTGATAATATATCGCAATAAACGTGCGCCTTTTTGACATAAGGAAAAAAGGGTGTTATCTTACTATATGTTATAAAGATGGATAGGATTTTAAAACATTGCATAAACAAAGTGATAAAAGCTACTTGCCACATGTGAGAAAGAAGGAGTGAATTTACATGGAACAGGAGAAGAATGTTGGCTTGCGTTTGTGGAAAAAGGGTAAACAGGGATTACTGAATATTGTATTTAGCAGACTTGGACTGATTTTGTTATTGTTCTTTGCCAATTTTGGACTTTTATTTTTGGCATACCAAAAGTTTGCGGAATTCATGCCACAAATAAATGGTGTCATCACCTTTTTTGAGTTGATAATGATTATTTATTTGTTTAACTGTGAGTTTAACAGTGATGTAAAACTTACCTGGCTTATGGTCATTATGGTATTTCCGCTGTTTGGTTCTTTGTTTTTATTGTATACCCGATTTGATGTTGGACATCGAGCGATCAAATTTCGTATGCAAAAATTGATAGATGACAATATGGAGAGCCTAACGCAGGAGGAAGCCGTGCTGAATGATTTGAGAGAAGTCAGTCCGGAGAGCGCAAGCTTGGTGCGCTATGTGGGCAGAACAGGCTGTTATCCTGTGTATGCAGACACAGAGGTTACGTATTTTCCTCTTGGTGAACGAAAATTAGAAGAATTGTTAAAACAGCTAGAAGAAGCCAAACATTTTATCTTTTTGGAATATTTTATTTTAGAAGAAGGTGTGATGTGGGGTAAGGTGTTAGAGATTCTTGCGCGTAAAGCAAAGGAAGGAGTGGAGGTTCGTGTACTCTATGATGGTAGCTGTGAGTTTACCACGTTACCACATGATTACCCAAAGCGTCTTAATAAGCTTGGAATTCAATGCAAGATGTTTGATCCATTAACACCGTTTGTATCGACTATGTATAATTACCGTGATCACAGAAAGATTTTAGTGATAGATGGACATACTGCAATTACAGGTGGTATTAATCTAGCAGATGAATACATCAATGTGAAGGAAAAGCACGGTCATTGGAAGGATGCATCTATTATGTTGAAAGGAAAAGCGGCCAAAAGCTTTACCTTGATGTTTCTTCAAATGTGGAATATAGACACTAAGGATGAGGTGTTTGATTCTTATTTACAATGCGATTATGAGGATTCATTGCGAGTGCATAAGGAGGAGAAAGTAAAAGGATTTGTATTGCCCTATGGAGATTGTCCGTTGGATGATGACAAGGTTGGGGAACGCATTTATATGGACATTTTGAATCAGGCTACGGAGTATGTGCATATTATGTCACCGTATCTGATTTTGGATGAGGAAATGGAGGCAGCATTGAAATTTGCCGCAGAACGTGGCATTGATGTGAGGATTATATTACCGGGGATTCCGGATAAGAAGGGACCAAATGCGTTAGCAAAAACACATTACAAGGCTTTGCTTACATCCGGCGTGAAGCTTTATGAATATACACCAGGCTTTGTGCATTCGAAGGTGTTTGTCAGTGACAATAAGAAAGCTGTGGTGGGAACCATTAATCTGGATTATAGAAGCTTTTACCATCATTTTGAATGTGCTGCATATATGTATGATGTGGATTGCATTAAAGATGTAGAGGATGATTTTCAGGAGACTCTTTTGCAATGTAGTGAAGTGACCTTTGATACGATTAAGAGAGAGAAGTTGTCCGTTAAAATGAAAGGTACATTGTTAAAAGCGTTGGCGCCTTTGATATGATGTGAGGTTAGCAATATGGATATGCGATAGTAGGAGTGAAGATGACTATGAATTTTTCAAAATTGGAGCAGCATATAGTGGATACCATTGAAGAGCAACAGTTAAAGCTTGGATATTTACCGGAAACGGTGCGCTTATATTATCCGCTTTCTTCGTTGAACCGTTTTCTTGCAATTGATGTCACAGTGGAGAAAATGCAGGAATGTTTGCAGGAGTGTTGCGGATATATGGCGGATAAGTTAGGTGAGGTAAAATGCTCTCATCAAGGGGAGCGTTTTTGTCTGGCAATTCCGCCAGAGGGAGCAAGGTATGTGCATGAGCAGATCTCATCTGATGGATTTTTAGCAGAGCTTATCGCATGTGTAGGAACACATGGAAGCACATGGGGAGAGGTGCTTTCGATTTTTCAGAAGCATTCTGATAGTGTGCACGTACAGGAAATGACGAACGGAGAGTTTAATTATTTAGTATATTTTGAAGATGGAAAACCGGACGATTACCGGTATTGTATTGCGGATGAGGGACATCACGTAACCTATCATCGATATACACCGGAGGACTATGAAGAATTTGGGTTTTAGTGGAATAATGCACACATGGCAATTGGAAAATAGTGTGCACCCATTTAAAAGACGAACATAAAATAGGAATAGAGTGAGACTTTACAGATAAGGAGTGATGAGCATGCAGATGATTTTTTTGACAGCAATAGGTGTGGGAGGAGCAACAATCATAGGTGCAATTATAGGTTTTTTCTTTCACAATGTTTCCCATCGTCTCAATGATATTATTTTAAGCTTTGCGGCAGGAATTATGTTGGCTGCTGCAATTATAGGTTTGATTCTTCCGTCTGTTGAATTGGTTGGAGAGAGTGGTCTATGGCTTCCGGTTGTCGGTATTTTCGTGGGTGCATTGTTTTTAAATGCGATGGATAAAATGACACCGCATCTACACAAGTTGACGGGTGTGGATATTGAAACACATGAGAATAATCGTAATTTAAATAGTGCGTTGCTTTTTATGCTTGCGGTAGCAATTCATAATTTGCCAGAGGGAATGGCAGCGGGAGTTGGTTTTGCAGGCGAAGATACCAGCGCAGCACTTACTGTAGCGGTTGGTATTGCATTGCAAAATGTTCCAGAGGGTATAGTGACAGTGTCACCACTCATTCTTGCCGGAGTAAAGCGAAGCCGGGCGTTTTTGCTTGCTGCCATAACTGGATTGATTGAGGTAGTAGGAACATTTATTGGATATTCGTTAGCAGCAGTATCTACAAGTGTTTTGCCGTTTGCATTGGCATTTGCAGGTGGAACAATGCTCTATATTATCAGTGATGAGATGATACCAGAAACACACAGCCATGGTTATGAGAGGACGGCAACCTACTCACTGTTGATTGGGTTTGTGGTAATGCTGATTATGGATACGGTATTGTAATAGGACCGGATAAGACTTTTCTTGCTACGTATAGGGTTTTATCATTTCTGGCAGTCGTATACCATTTTACCAAGGTCATAGTATCGTGTTCCACCTCAATACAGGTGATGCATCTTGGGTGAATGCAGCTTCCGGTATTGCAGTAGTATGGCGAAGAAGCGGAAAGAACAGGACGATGTGTGTGACCAGCTATTAAAGTGTGTTGGTGGGAGGTTGCCCAACGGTTTAATTTTTCTTCTGTTTTGGTTTTAACCTTATAGTCTTTGGCGGCGCTGGTGGGATCATTTACACCCCGGAGTTCTAACGGACGCCACAAGTGACGAACAAGAAATCGAGCAAGCCGCCAGAAGGTATAGTTCAAGGTGCTTGCCTGATGTCCATGGATGAGATACAGAGATTTTTCTGGTGTGCTTTTTGAGCGCAAAATAATCGCCTCATGAAATGTGATATTGGGCAGTAAGGCTTCTTCTCGTTGGGTAGAGGTACAAAAATAACGCTTAGCATATTTTTCCCCAAAGCTTGGCTGTTGTTTTTCCATATCATGATTACCAAATAACATATAGAGTCGGTTTTCCTGATAAAATCGGGAAAACATCCAAAATACATCACTGTGGATATCAATAATATTCTTAAAATTCTTATTTTCCCAAAGTTCATCACCATCTCCCATTTCAATATAGGTAAAATGGTTCTGATAGTAATATTTTAATGCAGCAAAGTAAATGTGCTGATTTTTCAAAAAGTTATCAGAGGTATTTCCAGTTCCACGATGACAGTCACTCATCAATACGTATTTTGAAGTGCAATTAAGTGGTAGTTCTATGGCATTTCGAAAGGCGCGGTTTAATCTGCGTTCTGTGTTCATTCTTATTTCCCCCTAAGGATAGATTGGTTTGTATTCTAAAATATTTAATAGTTCCGCTTTAGTTGACTCTGTTTCATACAGCGTTTTTTGCGATGACATCTTTTGTCAAAGCGATGTAAACGTAATAGCTTGCGGAAAGTAAATGGAAGAAAATAGTAGAGGAAAAGTACCCGGTCTTCCGTTC
>CAYTOQ010000089.1:0-3172 GCA_964439445.1 uncultured Clostridium sp.
TGGTTAGGTCTTGGTGTATTCTCTATGGTATCATGGGCATTGATTACAGATGTTATCGATTACTCTGAGCTTAAGAATGGTGTCCGTGAGGATGGTTCTGTATATGCATTGTATTCCTTTGCACGTAAGCTTGGTCAGGCATTGGCAGCAGGTTTATCTGGCTGGCTACTTACAGGTATTGGTTACGATTCTGCCGCTGCAGCAGCAGGTCAGGTACAGACTCCAGAAGTATTGTCAGGTATCTTTAATATTTCCACATTGCTTCCGGCACTTGGATTTGTCCTGTTAGCACTGGTTCTTTGGTTCTGGTATCCATTGCACAAAAAGCAGGTTGATGAGAATGTACTTGCGTTAAAGGAAAAGCACGGTGAAGCAGAATAATTGAGATAAGCGCGAAGTGTTTTTGAATAGATTTTATGTAGCTATAATAATTGTTCGATATAAGCAGGACGAGGTAAGATATGAGCACACATTTAAATGATTTTCAAAAAAGAAAAGATTATTTGATTTGTGTTGATTCCGACGGATGTGCGATGGACACCATGGATATTAAGCACATTCGATGCTTTGGTCCGTGCATGGTAGAGGAATGGGAGCTTTCTGAATGGAAAGCTCCTATTTTAGAAAGATGGAATGTGATTAACCTCTACAGCATGACTCGGGGAATCAATCGTTTCAAAGGTTTGGCTATGGCATTGAAGGAAATAAATGAGACCTATTACAAGATAGAGGATGTGGATGTTCTTGACAAATGGGTGGAAGAAAGCGATGAGCTTTCCAATCCGGCACTAGAGAAAGCAATTGCAGAGAATGCAAGTGTTATTTTGAAGAAAGCACTATCTTGGTCAAAGAAGGTGAACGAAAGTATCAATGCACTTTCCGATGATGAGAAGCTACCATTTGAGGGCGTAAAAGAAGCACTTTCGTATGCACACCAGTATTGTGATATAGCTATTGTATCCTCTGCAAATCGTCAGGCAGTGGAAGATGAATGGGCGTTGTATCATTTATTGGAGCATGTGGATATTATTCTTGCACAGGATGTGGGAAGTAAGGCGTTTTGTATTCAGGAGCTACTAAAGAAGGGATACGACAAGGATAATGTGTTGATGGTTGGTGATGCGCCGGGCGACTTAGATGCAGCTAAGAAGAATGATGTGAGCTATTACCCAATTCTTGTTAAACATGAAAAAGAGTCTTGGAGGGAGTTTGTAGATATCGTAGTCGGCAGGCTGGTAGCAGGTGCTTATCAGGGCGACTATGAGCAGGTGAAGATAAATCAGTTTTTGGAGAACTTAAGGAATGAATAAGGTGATTTTAAGTCTATGCAATTAATGTACGTTTTGGGAGACTTAAAATTGCCATGATTAAAGGAGGCAGAGATATGGTAGATTTGAAGGCAAAACCTTATTGTTTATCCGATGAAGATATCAAATGGGTGGAAGATACGATTGCGGCAATGACAGATGAAGAGAAGGTTGGACAGTTGTTCTTCCAGTTGACCTCTTCTCATGAAGAGGAGCATTTGAAAGAATTGATGGAAAAATATCATTTGGGTGGATGTCGTTATAATCCAGCACCAGGGGTAGCGATTCAGGAGCAAAACAGAAAGCTTCAGAAGTACGCAAAGGTGCCGGTATTCATTGCATGTAATACCGAGATGGGTGGCGATGGTGCCTGTGCAGATGGTACGGTGATTGGTTCTGGAATTAAGATTGGTGCGACCGGCAATAAGGAGTATGCTTATCAGCTCGGTAAGATGGCAAATGAGGAGGCTGCAGCGATTGGCTGTAATATGGCATTTGCACCGGTTTGTGATATTGCTTACAACTGGCAGAATACGGAAATTATCGGACGTGCATTTGGTAATGACCCGAAACGTGTAGCGGACATGAGCGTGGAGTATTTGAAGGGTGCGCACACCATTCCTGGATTTGCCTGTGCGGCAAAGCATTTCCCAGGTAATGGGTTGGATTTCAGAGATGCGCATATTTCTAATAATGTGAACGATATGGATGTGGAACAGTGGGATGCGTCTTACGGACACGTATACAAGAGCTTGATTGACAATGATTTGGATGCAATTATGGGTGGACATATCCTTATGCCGAAGTACGCAAAGGCAATCAATCCTGATTTGCAGGATGATGATATGATGCCAGCGACTTTAAGCCCAGAGATTATGACTACACTTCTTCGTGAGAAGCTTGGATTTAATGGCATGGTAGTGACGGATGCGTCACACATGGTTGGTATGACGAACCGTATGAAGAGATGTGAAATGTTACCGCTTTCCATCAATGCAGGCTGTGATATGTTTTTGTTCTTCAATGATCCAGATGAGGATTTTACCACGATGTTGAATGCATACAAACATGGTGTCATCAGTGAAGAGCGTATGGTGGAAGCCTTGACTCGTATTCTTGGATTAAAGGCGCATCTTGGACTTCATAAGAAGGCGAAGGAAGAGCTGGTTCCACAGCCGGATGTGTTAGCTGAGATTCTTGGAAAAGAAGAGTACAAGGAAATGCAAAAAGCAATTAGCAAGGATGCAATTACCCTTGTAAAATACAAGGATAAAGATGTATTGCCAATCACCCCTGAGAAGTATAAGAGAATTATGATTGTGCACGTAAAGGGTGCAGGTGGTGCTATGGATGAGCTTATGAAGGCTATGGGATATGGCGGTGGTAATCCTGCGGAGATGCTGAAAGAGAAGCTTTGTGCAAAGGGATTTGATGCATTTATCTATGAGAGTCCAATCGACAAGATGAAGAAGCAGATGGCAGCGGGACAAAAGCCTGACATCAATCTCTACTTTGCGGGCAAGAATGCCATTGCAGACTTTACCAAGGATATGGATTTGGTTATCACCCTTTGTAATGTACAAAATGGACGTCCAAGCTTTGGTGTATCAAAGGGTGGTGGAGAAATTCCATGGTATGTATTTGAGTTGCCGGTTGTAGTGGTAGGCTGCGGTGCGCCAACCATGCTTGCAGATATTCCGATGGCAAGAACCTATATCAACACTTACGACAATAAGGAAAGTACAATGGATGCTCTTGTGGAGAAGCTGTTGGCAGGTGAGGAAGCATTTACAGCGAAGGACCCAATTGATAGCTTTTGTGGATTGTTTGATGCAAGGTTGTAGGACTGAGAGCAGCCATGAGGT
>CAYTOQ010000089.1:3272-10851 GCA_964439445.1 uncultured Clostridium sp.
TAATATACGAAGACTGAGAGCAGCCATGAGGTTGTCTTACCAATCGGCTTCGCCGATTGATAAGCTACCTCATGCCTTCAAATAGCTAGAAACAGAAGAAGAGACTGAGTTACAAGCAAGCTTGCACTCAGCCTCTTTTCTATTTCTAGCTGCTCTCAGTCCATTTAGAGGTTGAAGTACCGGTCAAACTCGGCTGGATGAGGAATCTTGTTCATTTCTGCAACTTCTTTTCTCTTGTTTGCAATAAAGTTGTTGATTAAGTGCTCTGGGAATACGCCGCCAGCGGTCAAGTAGTCATGGTCTGCTTCTAATGCATCCAAAGCATCCTCTAAGTTGGTTGGAAGAGAAGATAATTTTGCTTTCTCTTCATCTGATAAATGATAGAGGTTCATATCGTAAGGACCCCATCCGTTTGCATGTGGGTCAATCTTGTTCTTTACACCATCAAGACCTGCCATAAGGATTGCTGCGTAGCAAAGATATGGATTACAGGTTGCATCCGGGTTACGCAACTCGAAGCGTCTCATCTTAGGAGTCTTAGCGTAAGCTGGGATACGGATAACCGCACTACGGTTAGAGGTTGCATATCCAACTGTTACAGGTGCCTCAAACCCTGGAACCAAACGCTTAAATGAGTTGGTACTTGGGTTCGTGATTGCACAAAGGGATGAAATGTGCTTAAGCAATCCACCCATGAAGTAGTGAGCAGTCTCGCTCAAATGAGAGTATCCGTTGTCATCAGAGAATACTGGCTCGCCGTCCTTCAACAATAACATATGTACGTGCATACCGTTACCAGCTTCGTTGTAAACTGGCTTTGGCATAAATGTAGCAACCTTGCCATATTTGAGTGCTGTGTTATGAATAATATACTTAATCATCATGGTGTTATCTGCCATTTTAGACATCTGTCCAAGCATTGGCTCAATCTCAAACTGTCCAGCAGCGCCAACCTCTGGATGATGATATTTGATTGGAATTCCTGCATTTTCCATCTGTAAACACATCTCAGAACGACACTCATACGATGTATCAAATGGTTTTGCAACGTGGTAAGCCTTCTGATGAGGAACTACACGCCCGGTTCCCTCTACATCACTGTTCCAGTAAGCTTGAGAAGCATCTACCTGTACTGAGATATCATCTGGGCTAACCTTCCAGCCGGCGTTGTCGAATAAATGAAACTCGAACTCAGGAAGAATCAACATAGTGTCTGCAATTCCAGTGTCCTTCATATACTGCTCGGCAGCATTTACAATGTTACGTGGATATTGGTCTAATGGACGATTTTCTGGATAATCGATAATCATCGCGTTTCCTGTGATAGATAAAGTAGCAATATCGCAGAATGGATCAATCATTGCTGTCTCCAAATCCGGAATGAATACCATATCACTTTTTTCCACTACAGCATAACCATAGTTGGATGCGTCAAATCCGATACCTTCTTTTACTGTGCTCTCTGAAAATTGAGAAGCTGGAATGGTAACGTGACGGTACTGACCATTGATATCAACAACCTTGAAGTCAATCATCTTGATATCATTGTCTTTGATAAATTGCATAAGTTCCTGTGCTGTTTTTGCCATGTGTTTTGTAACCTCCTAATACATAAATTTTTGAGATGACTGCACCTTATGTTTTGTAATGCAATCATTCAATTTTTATATAGAAATATAGTGCGTAGCACATACCAAAATTTTACTAAAAAATAAAGAGAATGACAACTAGAACTCGACACTTTTCGACAATTAAAAATGAGAGGGTTATAACTTTGTTTTCTTAACTCAAAGTGATATTTTTTGGAAGAATACAAAGTTGTAATGTCTCAGGCTAAATGATAGAATGGTTGGCAGTGTGTCCGCGAATATATTCGAAAAATATAGAAATACTAGAAAATGAGATAAGGAGAAGACAGATGGAACTATTGAATGAAATTTTGACAAAAATAAATGATGTGATGTACACCTACATTTTGATTATTATGTTGGTGGGAACGGGAATCTATTTTACGATTCGCACAAGGTGTGTGCAGTTTCGCCTTTTGAAGGATGGAATTAAGTCGATGTTGGATAAGGCAGAGGTAGATGAGGATGGTAACAAAAAGGTATCCTCTTTTCAGGCGTTGATGATTTCTACTGCATCCCGTGTGGGAACTGGGAATATCGCAGGTATTGCTACAGCTATCGCAGCGGGTGGCCCGGGAGCAGTATTTTGGATGTGGCTGACTGCTATTATCGGTGGTGCATCCGCATTTGTTGAGAGTACCCTGGCACAGGTTTACAAGGTGAAAGAGGACGGACAGTTTCGTGGTGGTCCGTCTTACTATATGGAAAAGGCATTGGGGAAAAGATGGATGGGTGTGTTGTTCTCTGTTCTTTTGATTATCTGTTTTGCCTATGGATTTAACGGTTTGCAGTCTTACAATATGTCTTCCGCCTTGGAGTATTATATTCCAAATTATTCTGAGACTAGTTACCCTTTGATTGTTGGAATTATTCTTGCAGTGGCAACTGGATTTGTTATATGGGGTGGTGTTCATCGTATTGGATTTATCTCGTCTGTATTAGTGCCGGTTATGGCAAGTGCATATATTTTGATGGGTATTGTAACTATGATTATGAACATTACGGAAATCCCAGCTATCTTTGCTTTGATTTTTAAAAATGCATTTGATGTGCAGGCAATTATGGGTGGCTTTGCCGGTAGTGCAGTGGTTATCGGTATCAAACGTGGTTTGTTTTCTAACGAGGCCGGTATGGGTAGTGCGCCAAATGCTTCCGCATCCGCAGAGGTTAATCATCCGGCTCAGCAGGGACTTGTGCAGGTCATTTCTGTATTTATTGATACATTGCTTGTATGTTCTAGTACCGCTATGATGCTGCTGGTATCTGGTGTAGAGGGTGAAAGTGGTACACTGGATGGAATTCCTTATGTACAGGCAGCAATCAGTGAAAATGTTGGTGGATGGGGTATTCATTTTATTACACTTTCTATTTTTGCATTTGCATTTAGCAGCTTGGTTGGTAACTACTATTATGCTGAGTCCAACATCCTATTTATCAAGAACAATAAGGTATTATTAAATGTATTCCGTGTAACCTGCGTAGTTGCTATTTTCTTAGGAGCACAGGCAGATTTCTCTCTTGCGTGGAATCTTGCGGACGTGACTATGGGCTTTATGGCAATTGTAAATATTATTGCAATCCTGTTGCTTGGCAATATAGCAATCAAGGTGCTAAAGCACTATGAACAGCAGAAGAAGGATGGGAAAGAGCCGGAGTTTAATGAAGAAGAGGTTGGATTGACGGGGACTGTTTGGAAGAAGTAAAAGGACATATCGCGGTGAGCATATAGCAAATCAATTGTAAAGACAGAGCAGTTTGACATTTTTTGTTTGGAGAAAATGTCAAGCTGTTCTGCTTTTTGGATAAATAGTTTACATTCTGTGAATTATCCATTGTTCTTCATATGGCATTTATGTAAAGAATGTGGTATGATGGGAAAAGGTATTTTGGTTAATACGCTGTATTAGTGATACGGTTCGGAATTGGCATAGAGATAAAGGAGTTGTATGGTTATGAATACGAATGATAATCAGGAGAAATTACCATATTATATCATTCTTACAAAGCGATTGTTTTCTGTTATTGTTGGTTTACTATTTGTGATGTTTATTGTGGGACAAATCGTATATCCAGATGAAAGAGATTCTATTAATCGAGAGTGTGAGGAATTTGTATCAGACTGGTATCAGGTATGTGAGAATGGAGAACGTGTGCCTGTGGAGGTGCCGGGAAAAATTCCTGCGGAATATGGTGAAACGGTTACGATTGTAACGACATTACCAGATGAAATATATAATCGGCAGAATATTTGTTTCAAGGTGGTTTGGCAGGATGTTGAGTTGTACATAGATGGTGAGCTACGTGAAAGCTATAGTACCAAGGATTCCAGACCATTTGGAAAAAACAGTGCAATGAAATATATCTTCTTAGAATTATACGAGGAAGATGAGGGGAAAGAACTGACTTTTTCTTTTACAAGTGATTCTAAGTATGCGGGTGATGTGCGCACGATGTATACTGGAGACCGTGCCAGTATCTGGCTTTATTTTGTCAGTGAGTACGCATCTAAGACGTTGATTGCAGTTTTGTTGCTCTGTGTCAGCTTTTTCTGTGTCGTGGCATGTATCATTTTAAAGTATGTTTACAAGAAGGATTTGTCTTTGAAGTATCTAGCGTGGACATTGTTTTTCTGTGCGGTTTGGATGATATCTGAGACAGAATTCCGGCAGTTGTTATTCAAAAATGTGTCGGTATTAAGTAATTATACCTATATCGCATTGATGCTGATACCGTTTCATTTGACCATTTATATTGATGATATACAGGAAGGACGATACCGCAAGTTATATGCTGTGCCGATTGTTTATTCAACTATTATTGTAGTCTGTGCTACATTCCTGCAGGTGTTTGATATCGTTCAGTTTGTGGAAATGTTACCATATATTCATGGCGGAATTGCCATTACGATGGTTTGTATGATTGGAACTATTACAGTAGATGTATTTCGAAAGAAAATTTCCGAGTATTTGTTCGTAGGAATTGGTATCTATGGAATGCTATTATCTGCCATTATTGAAATTGTGTTGTATTATACTAGTTCAAAGTATACGCTTGGTGCAATTTTGGCCAGTGGTCTTTTGTTCCTGTTGGTAATGGCGATTGTCAAAACGGGACGTGACTGGTTCAAATCTGAACAGAAGAGACAGCAGGCGGTGCTATCTTCCAAAGCGCAGGCGCAGTTTCTTGCCAATATGTCTCATGAGATTCGTACACCAATCAATGCGGTTATCGGTATGAATGAAATGATTCTCCGTGAAAATGAAAATGAGACCATACAGGAATATGCCTATAACATCAAGAGCTCCAGTACGATGCTGTTGGGGTTGGTAAATGATGTGTTAGATTTCTCTAAGATTGAATCCGGACAGTTGGAGTTAGTAGAGGAAAGCTATAATTTGGCGGATTTGATTCAGGCGGAGCTTGTTTTGTCAAATGCAAGAGCCGTGGGTAAACCGATTGATATCCATGTGGAAGTCGATCAGGATTTACCGACAAGATTGTTTGGTGATGAGTTACGCATTAAACAGATAGTAACAAACTTGCTGTCCAATGCGGTGAAGTACACGAAGGAGGGTAGTGTTACCCTTAAAGTAAATTTCGAATGGAACGATGACGAGATTATGTTGTATTTCATTGTATCGGATACTGGTATCGGCATTAAACAGGAGGATTTGGAGAAGCTGTTTAGTGGATTCAAACGTCTGGAGCTTAACAAAAACCGTAATATTGAAGGTACTGGTTTGGGATTAAATATTGCCAAGAGTCTTGTTGAATTAATGAACGGTACAATCAATGTGGAAAGTGAATACGGTAAAGGGTCGACATTTACAGTGTCCATTCCGCAAAGCGTGGTAGATAGGACTCCGATTGGAGATATGAAAGAAAATACAAAGAAAAACCGCAAAGAGCAGAATGCGAAGAAGGGAACCTTCCTAGCTCCGGAGGCCTCCGTTTTGGTAGTGGACGATAATATGATGAATCTGGCGGTAACCAAGGCATTGTTGAAACGAACCAAGATGCACCTTGAAATGGTGGAGAGTGGACGGGATTGTTTGAAGGTTACAAAGGATAGATATTTTGATATCATTTTACTGGATCATATGATGCCGGAGTTGGATGGTATTGAAACGCTACAGATGCTTCGTGCAGATGAGAATAACCCGAATCGGAATACAGTGGTGATTGCATTGACTGCAAATGCCATTGCGGGTTGCCGGGAGATGTATTTGGAACACGGATTTGATGATTATTGCTCTAAGCCGATTAAGGGTGAGGTGTTGGATGCGTTGATGATTCAGCATTTGCCGAAAGAGAAGGTGCAATTATTAGAAGAAAAAAGTGAGTAGAATAAAGCCGGCAGATTCGTCTGCTGGCTTGTTCTTTGAGAATGATATTTTAATGTAAGCAAAAAGGAACTTCGGTTAGGAAGTTCCTTTTTGTATATTCACAAATGATGTGAAGTGATTATCTGTTGTTGATAATCTTTGTTAACTCAACAGGGTCAACAATCTTGCCGTCCTTGTAAACGCGCATGTTACCAGAAGCGATTTCATCGATTAAGATAACCTCGTCGTTGTTGTAGCCGAACTCGAACTTGATATCCCAAAGATCAAGACCGATAGACTTTAAATCGTCAGCAACAATCTTAGTAATCTTAAGTGTCTGCTCCTTCATGCTCTCGAACATAGCAGGTGTCATAATACCTAATGCAGCAAGACCTTCACTAGTAACGAGAGGATCGCCCAAAGCGTCATTCTTGAATGTACACTCAACATATCCACCTTCTAAAACAGTACCATCTTCCATGTACTCACCGTATCTACGGATGAAACTACCTGTAGCTACTAATCGGCAGATAACTTCAAGACCATGACCAAATACGGTAGCAGGAAGAACTTCCATTGTTGCATCATCAAGATTTGCACTTACGTAATGAGTCTTGATGCCAGCGTCCTTTAAAAGTTCAAAATAATGGATAGAAGTCTCCAAATTAGCCTTACCGATACCCTCGATAGTTAAGCCTACGCTATTCTCGCCTGGATCAAAAACGCCATCTTTTCCAGTACAGTCGTCTTTGAACTTCAGCATAACATTGCCATTTTCAAGCTTAAATACGTCTTTGGTTTTTCCCTGATAAATCATTTCCATTGTAGTAAGTCTCCTTCCATAATAGGGTGCAAAAAAATATCTAACGTGGTTACTTTAGCACAGATTTTGCCATATGAAAATATTTTTTTTTCAAAAAAATTGAAAAAAATAAAAAAAAACTTTTCCATCGGAATATTTTGTACTATAATGGAAAAATATTATTGAATTTGTGATAGTGCGCTGTGTTCACAAAATGAAATAAGCATAAAAAGCAAAGTCAGGGACAGCGCCCTTGATTTGGCAGAAATGAGGAAAAAGATGAAGCAGGATATGATTGTGATTTTAGACATGGGTAGCACCGAAAATACTGTGATTGCCCGCCAGATTCGTGACCTTGGTGTGTACAGTGAGATTCATCCACATGACATTACCCCAGAGGAATTAAAGGGCTTGGATAATGTAAAAGGTGTCATCCTTAATGGTGGCGAGAACCGTGTAGTAGACGGTGCAGCTATCGATGTTGACCCAGCCATTTATGAATGTGGTTATCCGGTAATGTCTATCGACCATCCAACTGCAAAGTGCCAGCAGCAGTTAGCTCAGCTGCCTGACGAAGCAACCTTAAAGGCATTCGTATTTGATACCTGTAAGGCAGAGGCAAATTGGAATATGAAGAACTTCATCGCAGACCAGGTAGAAATTATCCGCCGTCAGGTAGGTGACAAGAAAGTCCTTCTGGCATTGTCCGGTGGTGTTGATTCTTCCGTAGTAGCCGCTCTGTTATTGAAGGCAATCGGACAGCAGCTGGTATGTGTACACGTAAATCATGGTCTCATGCGTAAAAACGAGTCCGAGAACGTAGT
>CAYTOQ010000090.1:0-10647 GCA_964439445.1 uncultured Clostridium sp.
GCTAAGGATATTGATTATGTGAAGATGTATGAAGGCAAACAGTTGCAACTCACAGTTTACATGAGTGTTATGCTAGAACTGTTAAAGCGTGAGTATCCGGACAAGAAGATTATTCCTACAGGAATGTATTATTATCATATTTATGATCCGATTGTAGAAGAAGTAGATGAGCAGGCGATAGAGAGTCAGAGAATCAAGGATAGCAGACTTTCGGGACTAGTGAATGATAGTGAGGAAAGCCGCAATTTGATGGATGGAAGTACAGGTGAAGTGACTCCTGTGAATTACAAGGCAGACGGAAGTCTTGGTGCCCGAAATGCTTCTCTTGTGACTACGGAGGAATTGTTACAGATATCTGCATTTGTCCGTGAGAAAATGATAGACATTGGTGAGGATATGATTCACGGTAATATCGCCATGAACCCGGAAAAGGGAGAGCATAATTCACCATGTAATTATTGCGATTATAAGAGCGTCTGCCGATTTGAAGCAGGTGTTGGAGGTAATGCGTACCGGATTGGTTCACAGCTTGACAAAGAGGAAGCAAAGAACCGGATTCTTACAGAGGGAGGTGAAAATGCATGCAATGGACGCTAGACCAGCAAAAGATTATTGATTCAAGAAATTGCAATTTGTTGGTATCTGCAGCAGCAGGTTCTGGTAAGACAGCAGTTTTAGTGGAACGTATTATTCAGATGATATCGGATAAGAGTAATCCTATGGATATTGATGAATTGTTAGTCGTTACTTTTACTAAGGCGGCAGCAGCGCAGATGCGGGATAAGATTGCAGTTGCTCTTGAGAAAATGTTAGAGCAAGAGCCTTCGAATGAACATTATATCAAACAGTTAAACTATATTCATAAGGCGAACATTTTAACCATAGATAGTTTTTGTTATCAGGTAGTAAAGGAGCATTTTCACGTTCTTGGTATTGACCCGGGAATTCGTGTAGGAGAAGCAGGAGAATTGGGATTGTTGCGAGAAGAAATCCTGGAACAAGTGATGGAAGAATTTTATGAGAAGAATTCAGATTTTGTTCGGTTTTCGGAAGCATTTTCTGCGGATAAGAATGATGCCAAGATTGAGGAATATATCTTGAAGGTATATGATATTTGTTCCAGCTATCCAAGACCTTCTGAGTGGATTCGGGAAGCGAAGAAGAGTCTGCACATAGAGTCGGAGGAAGCATTTGTTGACCTTACTTTTGTGCAACGATATTTTGAAGAAGTGCATGGTACGGCACAGGGAATTAAGGAGAATATTTTGAAAGCCTTGGAGAAGGTGCGGGATATCGATGGACCTCTCTATATGGAAAAAGCATTGCTATCGGATGTGATGATGGTGGATGATTTGATTGCTGCCAAGAACTATACACAGTTTCATATGGTGGCAAATTGTAAGTTCGCTAATCTTGGACGAGGTAAGAAGGGCGAATTTGACGAAGAAATTGCCGAGCAGGTCAAGAAGTCCAGGGAAGTGTACAAAAAGCAAATAAATGCTCTTTTAGACGCTTTCAAGCTATCTTTCGAGCTGGTGTTGGAACAATTTACGAAACAGGAGAAGATGTTGACTGCATTATTGGATATTACAGATAGTTTTCGCAATCAGTTTTTGGCGGCGAAGCTTGAACGGGGAATTTTGGAGTTTAGTGATGTGGAACATTTTGCGTTACAGATTCTTTGTAAGGAATACGATGAGAATGGTGAACCGATACCAAGTGATATTGGTAAGGAGATGTCAGAGGACTTTAAGGAGATTCTTATAGATGAGTATCAGGATAGTAATTTTTTGCAGGAAGCGATTTTAAAATGTGTTTCCACGTTGCACCAAGGGAAATACAACATTTTTATGGTGGGTGATGTGAAACAGAGTATCTATAGCTTCCGCATGGCACGACCGGATTTGTTTATGGAGAAATACCACACCTATGACACAGAGGCAGGTGCAGATTGTAGAAAGCTATTGCTTAAGAATAACTTCCGTAGCCGTGGCAATGTGTTAGAGACCATCAACTATATGTTCTACCAGATTATGGGAGAGGATTTAGGTGGAATTGATTATACCAGTGAGGAAGCATTGGTGCCAGGAAGAGAGTTTCCAAACATTGACAATGACAGTGTGGAATTGTTGATTGGCGAGAGCAAGGGGTTTGAATTTTTGAAGGCTTCTGATGAAGCGATGACCGCGGAGAAGGAAGAAACATTAGATGAGAATTTAGAGGATATCGGTAAGAAGGAATTGGAAGCTTCCATTGTAGCAAGACGAATTCTTTCCATGCTAGGAAGAGATGGAAGCAAGCCATATCAGGTGACGGATAAAAGGATAGATGAAGAGACCGGAGAAGAGGTAGATGTACTCCGTGATGTGCGGTTGAGCGACATGGTAATTCTGTTTCGTGCACCTAGCAGCTTTCAACAAATATTTTCTGAAGTGTTGCTGAGTTACGGGATTCCGGTGAAGGTGCAGAACGAGAGTGGATATCTGGATACCACAGAGATACAGCTTGTGTTGAGTTTGCTTCGGGTACTTGATAACCCACACAATGATGTAGAAGTTGCAGCGGTGCTTCGCAGCTACTTTGGAAGGTTTACTAGTGATGAGCTGGCATTACTTGCGTTGGTGAAACGGTATCTGGCTAAGTCGGTAGAGGGCAACTTGTATTTGTATCAAGCGGTTAAAGCTTTGGCAGAGTATAGTGGGGAATTATGTGGAGAATTGGAAACAGGTAACGAAACATTAGATGCGAATGCTGGTGAAGATGAAAATGTGTCTGGTAAGAAAGAAGTACTTGATAACATTCTTGGTAGCCAGCTTGCAGACCATCGTGAGCAGGTTGAAATGGATATCTGTAAGAAGTGTAAGGTCTTTGTTTCCTTGGTTGAGAAATTGCAGGCAGAGAAAGCTTATATTACTGTGAGCAAGCTTGTGTCTGACATTTACTATGAGACGGGCTATTACTACTATGTGGAGGTTATGCCGGAGGGACGTCAACGGGCGCGTAATCTGGAATTACTCTATGAGGAGTGCAGACGTTTTGATAATGGTGGAACAAGGACGTTGTTTGACTTCTTGATGTTTGTTGCAAAGATTCAGAAGAAAGCCATTTCCTTAGGAGGGGATCCAGCACCAGAGAGTACAGATGAGGTGGTGCGTATTATGAGTATTCATAAGAGCAAAGGTTTGGAATTTCCGGTTGTATTTGTGTCGGGAATTGGTAAGAATTTTAATCTGATGGATACGAAGACACCACTGATTATTCATTCAGATTATTATGTGGGTGCAAAGTATATCGATACTGATAGAAGATGTGGTAATGATACTTTTGCAAGAAAGGCATTTGCTTCCCTTATGGTGACAGAAAGCATTGCAGAGGAACTTCGTATTTTGTATGTTGCCCTGACGAGAGCAAAAGAAAAGTTGATTATGACGGGTGTTACACCAGATATCACTGCGCTGGTTAAGAAGTATGAAAATGTTGCTACGCGCAAGGCGCAGAAGCTATCCTATGCGGTTGTGCATACGGCACATAATTATCTGGATATGATTACCATGGCATTTATGCGTAATGCAGATTTTCATGAAACTATGTGTAATGTCCGCAGTCGTCTTGACTCAAAGACAGGTGAGATTCTCTCTGCGGAATATGAACTGTCAGTAGCGGTAGAAGAACCGAACATTCGTCTTGAGGTTGCCGTGTACGATTTCTATGATTTGGCAGTACAGCATGTACAATCCAGCTTGGAAAAGCAGATGAATCGGGAGCAGAAGTTAGACGAGTTGGCACAGACACCAGCAGCTACGCGGGCACAGATTGAAGAATGCATGTCTTGGAGATATGTGAATCAACCGTATATATTACAGAAGTCTAAGCTGTCTGTAACGGAGATTAAGCGAATGTATGAGACAGACTACGAGCCTTCAGATGTGGTAGAGCATCCGACCGTTCGCAAGGAAGAGTATGTTGCACCTGTGCCGCGGTTTGTTGCAGGGGTTCAGCCGATGGATGCAGCGGAAAAAGGTACCTGGATGCATAAGCTTATGGAGTTATTTCCGAATGTAGAAGTGGTTACCAAGGAACAGGTACAGTCAGCCTTGGAGAATATGTGGGACAATGGTCGTTTACCGGAAGAAACCAGAAGCTTTATTACAGTAGATAAGATATATACATTTGCCACATCCAAGCTTGGTAAGAGAATGCGGGTTGCGGCGAAGCAGGGCAATCTGTTCAAGGAAAAACAATTTGTTGTGGGAGTTTCGGCTAAGCGGTTGATGTATGGTAACTCGCAAATGGATGTATTGATAGAAGAGGGGAATGCCTCGGCGAAAGATATATCTGCGGATGAATTACAGCAAGTGTCGGGTAATAATACACCGATAGTGGTACAGGGTATTATTGATGCATATTTCCGAGAAGGTGACAAGCTCATTTTATTGGATTATAAGACGGATTATGTGAAAAAAGGGCAAGAGGATGTGCTTGCAAAACGATACAAGGCACAGTTACAATATTATAAGGACACCTTAGAGCAGTTGACGGGGCTTGAGGTGGCGGAAACATATATCTATTCCTTTGCACTGGGTAAAGAGATTGCAGTGGAAGGTATTTGAGGAGGTTTCTATGAAAAAGATATTGGTTGTGGAAGACGATGACAAATTAAGACAGGAATTGCAGATTTTCTTGAGTAGAAACGGATATGCTGTAACTGGTGTCGAACAATTCGATAACACGTTGTCTGATATTTTACAGGCTGAGGCAGATTTGGTTTTGCTGGATATTAATTTACCTAGCGAAGATGGAGAGTACATTTTGAAGGAGCTGCGGAAGGAGTCAGATGTGCCAGTTATTATGATTACTAGCCGAGATAGCGAAATGGATGAACTGCTATCTATGCATTATGGCGCGGATCATTATGTGACCAAACCTTTTAATACACAGATTCTTCTTGCTAAGATTATGGCTATTCTCAAGCGAACCAGCAACGCCATGTCGCAGGAACGCATGAACTGTGGAGCGTTTGTGTTAGACCTTTCAAAGAGTCGGATTGAAAGAGAGGATCGATGGATAGAGCTTACGGTGAATGAATTAAAGATTATTAAATGTTTGGTGAAGCATAAAGGTAATATTGTTTCACGAGAGGATATTATGAATGACTTATGGGACAGCAATGCATTTATTGATGACAATACCTTGACGGTTAATATGACAAGAATTCGTAGAAAGCTAGAAGAGCTTGGGTTGCAGGATGTTATCGTGACAAAAAGAGGACAGGGCTACACATTGACAAGCTGACGTTTAAGGAGGAAATGTTGTAATGCATTTTGTGAGATATTTAAAGGAACGATGGAGAACCATTGCGTTGTTAGTGTTTGCGGTGGCTACAATTGAAATCTTTTTGTTACTATATCCGGTTCATGTAATGATACGCATCTATATAGCAGTTGTGGTCTTTGTGGCATATTTGCTGGGAACAATGTTTGAGTATATTTCTAAGAAACATTTTTATGAGGAAGTAATGGGAACCTTGGGGCAATTAGAAGAAAAGTATATGATTGTGGAAATGTTACCACCCACATATTCTGCGGAGGAAGCTTTCTTAAAGGAAATTCTACAGGATTCCAACAAAGCAATGCTTGAAAAGGTGAATGCATACAAGCGTATTCTAACGGAATACAAGGATTATATTGAACTGTGGATTCATGAAATCAAACTACCCATTGCCACTTCGAGGATGATTATTGAGAATAATCCAGATGAGGTGACGAAGAGCTTGGAGGAAGAGATTAGCGAGATAGAAGGATATACAGAGCAGGCATTGTTTTATGCAAGAAGCAATCACGCGAATAAGGATTATTGTGTGACACAATGTAGCATAAAGGAACTTGTAAATGAAGTGGTAAAACGCAACAAAAGAGTACTGATTAATCAGAAGGTGCGAATTGCAATAGAGGATGTGGATAAGCTTGTATATACCGACTCGAAATGGTGTCATTTTATCTTGAATCAGATTATTGGAAACAGTATCAAGTACAAAAAGGATGTGGATGCTGAAATCCGTTTTTTTGCGGAAGAAGTGAAAGATAGTGTGATACTTCATATTAAGGACAATGGAATTGGAATTAAGAGTGGTGAAGCTGGTCGTGTGTTTGAAAAAGGGTTTACAGGAACGAACGGACGAAGAGGTAAGAAATCAACAGGAATCGGTCTGTATCTATGTAAAAAATTATGTGATAAGCTGGGACTTGGAATTGAGCTTGCAGCAGAAGAGAACATTGGTACAGAGGTTTGTCTAGTGTTTCCTAAGAATAGCTTTTCGACATTGGAATAGAGCGATTGAGCGGAGTAGAAAAAGGATAATTGCGTCATTTATAAAACCTTACGAAAACGTAAGGTTTTTGTAAGTTACATCAATGGTACGGAAATTAGATTGGGTTTATGATATAGATATGCAAAAAGAGAGTAGATGCATTTCGGCTAAAATAATGAATTGCTATCTATAATCGACAATTATAAGGAGGAGCATAGAGCATGGAAAAAGTATTAGCGGTAAAGCAAATTGAAAAATACTATGGTAACAAATCCAATCTGACACGAGCAATTGATAACATAAGCTTTGGTGTGCAGGAGGGAGAGTTTGTGGGCATTATGGGTGCAAGTGGAAGTGGAAAGACAACTTTACTCAATTGCATTTCTACCATTGACAGAGTAACTGCCGGACACATCCTAGTGAATGGAGAGGATATTACTAAGCTCAAAGGAAACCGGTTGAATCAGTTCAGAAGAGAGGAATTAGGTTTTATTTTTCAGGACTTCAATCTGCTAGATACCCTGACTGCTTATGAGAATATTGCTTTGGCATTGACGATTCAAAAGGTAAATTCACATGAAATCGATACGCGCGTGAAGGAAATTGCATCTAAGCTGGATATTATTAATAGTCTGAACAAATATCCATATCAGCTATCAGGTGGACAGAAGCAACGAATTGCTGCAGCAAGGGCGATTGTTACGAATCCGAAGCTAATATTAGCGGATGAGCCTACCGGAGCATTGGATTCGAAATCCGCTAGGCAGCTTTTAGAGAGTATAGAAAAATTAAATAAAACAATGAATGCTACAATCTTGATGGTAACACATGATGCATTTACTGCCAGCTATGCCGATAGAATTTTGTTTTTGAAGGATGGTAGTATATTTAATGAGCTGGTAAAGGGAACAGACACAAGAAAACAGTTTTTTGAGAAAATCATCGATGTTGTCACACTTCTTGGGGGTGAGTTAAATGATGTTATTTAAGTTATCTGTTAAGAATATCCGCAAAAGTGTGAAGGATTATACCATATACTTTCTGACCTTGGTTTTAGGTGTGTCCATATTCTATATGTTTAATTCCTTAGATAGTCAGGAGGCGATGTTAGAAGTCAGCAAGTCTACAAGAAACATTGTAGTACTTATGATTGATATGCTTAGCATGGTTTCTGTATTTGTTGCCATAACATTAGGATTTCTGATTGTGTATGCCAATAATTTTCTAATTAAGAGAAGAAAAAAGGAATTTGGATTATACATGACACTGGGAATGGGTAAATGGCAAATATCAAGAATCTTACTGGTGGAGACATTTATTATTGGCTTGATGTCGTTAGCGGTAGGATTGATTGTAGGTGTATTTGGTTCGCAGTTAATGTCTGTTTTGGTAGCAAAATTGTTTGAAGCAGATATGACCGAGTTTCAGTTTGTGTTTTCTAAGGCTGCCTGTTTGAAAACTTGTCTGTATTTTGGTGTGATGTATATGGTGGTAATGTTCTCAAATGTATTTACCATCTCCAAATATAAGTTGATTGATTTGTTAACCGCAGTTAAAAAGAATGAAAAGGTGAAAATGAAGAACCCGGTTCTGTGTGTGATTGTGTTCTTGCTTTCGGTAGGAATGCTTGGGTGGGCATATTACACGGTTACTGCCGGACTTGAGTCAATGGAGAGCCGAACAGAATTATTTTCTGCAATTGTGATTGGAATTGTTTCCACATTTTTAATCTTCTGGTCTTTGTCTGGGTTTGTTTTAAAATTGATACAGATAAGAAAAAGCATATATTTGAAGGAGACGAATTTGTTTGTCCTACGTCAGATTCATAATAAGATTAATACAACAGTTGTGAGTATGACGATTATTTGTCTGTTGCTATTTATGACTATATCTGTTTTGTCATCCGCCTTGTCATTAAATAGTGTATTGACAAGGGATTTGGAAGAAATGACGCCTGTGGATATTAATCTATACAAAACTGCGAATCTTCCTCAAAATGAAACATATTCGGATGCTCAAGTGCAGGATTCTAAGCTTCCAATCAGTGAAACGTTAAAAGCAAATGAAGTGGATATGAGTGTGCTAAAGGATGTGTTGGAGGTTACAACTTATGCTACCAGTGAGTTGACATGGGCAGACACGTTTGAAGCAATCTATGATGAAGTAAAAACACAATTTCCAATGCTCCAGTACGAGACACCAGAAGAATTGATTAAGCTTTCGGATTACAATGCAATTGCAAGAGCGTATGGGATACCAGAGTATGAATTAGCAGAAGACGAGTTTATTGTGTTGTGCGATTTTGATAATATGAAAAATCTTAGAAATATAGCTCTTGAATATGATAACAGCATTACGATTGCCGGAAAAGAATATCAATCGAAATATAAAGAATGCCAAACAGGATATATTCTGATGTCCAACAGCCATATCAATACGGGAGTCATAATTGTTCCAGATAGCTGTGATCTATCCGATGATATGAAATATACACATTATCTAATTGCCAATTATAATGTGAATAAAGAGGAGGATAAGCAGGAAATCGAAGAAATATTTACAGATAATGGGGATGATAGTTCTGTTCTCTACCGTAATCTGAATAAAAAGGGAATTGAGTTGGATGGAATGACTAAGATTTCTTTAACAGAATCGAGCAAAGGTCTTGGTGTTATTCTTACATTTATTGCAATTTATCTTGGTGTAATTTTCCTCATTGCAAGCTCTGCTATATTGGCATTGAAGGAACTAACTGAGAATTCAGATAACCGTCAGAGATATACTGTTTTGCGCAAAATTGGTGTGGATGAAGCCATGCTTCATCAGACATTGTTCCGCCAGATTGGTGTTTTTTTTCTAGCACCATTAACACTGGCAATCGTACATTCGGTGTTTGGTATTCAGTTTGCACTTAAGTTAATTTCTGTGCAAGTGGAACCAGCAGAAATGTTGCCATCTGTTATTGCAACTGTGGTATTCCTTGTGGCAGTGTATGGTGGATATTTTCTTGCAACGTATATGGGAAGTAAGAATATTATTAAAGAAGGCTGAATATAACAAAATGATAATTGAGTAACAGTTAAATTAATTGAAATATTATTAACATGGATTCAATTGTGAAAATATATTTAGTTTGATATGATAAATGCATAACATTAGCCGGTAATGTAATGATAAAGGAGGCTTGATTTATGCAAATGGGAAGTATAATACGAAAATATAGAAAACAACAAAATATGACGCAAGAAGAGATGGCGTACCGCTTGGGAGTAACGACTCCCGCAGTGAACAAATGGGAAAAAGGAAATACTTATCCTGATATTACGATGTTGGCACCGATAGCAAGATTGCTGAACATTACGCTGGATGAGTTGTTATCCTTTCAAGAGCAAATTACGGAAGAAGAGTTGAAAAACTATGTACAGGAACTTGACCAGCGTCTGAAACGGGAACCCTATGAGAAAGCATTCGGGTGGGCTAGAGAGATAATAGAAAGATATCCCAATTGCAAAATGTTGATTTGGCAACTGGCTGTCGTTCTTGATGCACAACGGATGTTTAAGAATGTTACAGGTGTCGAGAAGTATGATGCATTTATTCTTGATTGCTATGAGAGAGTTTTGGAGAGTGAGGAGGAAGCACTTAGAAATCATGCGGCGGATTCTTTATTTGGATATTATTTGAGAAAGGAAGATTATGAATCCGCGGAGAAGTATCTCGTATACTTCTCTGAACAAAACCCTGAACGCAAGAGAAAACAAGCATTGATATACAGCAAAACGGACCGGATGGACGAAGCATACAAAGTATACGAAGAGTTGCTATTTTCTGGCTATCAAATGACAAGTATGGTGTTTAGCAGTATGTACGCATTAGCGATAGAAAGTGATAATCTGGATAAAGCGCACAAATTTGTTGCTAAACAACAAGAACTGGCAAGATTATTCGAAATGGGCAAGTACTATGAGGCTTCATGTGGACTTGAGCTTGCAATATTTGAAAAGGATGTGGACGCTACGATTGAAATCGTGAAAACAATGCTTGCAAGTGTTGAAAGGATTGGGGATTTCAGTGAGTCGGAGCTTTATGAGCATATGACATTTAAGAAAATGGAACATGATTTTGTCAAGGAAATGAAGAAGGATTTGATGGATACTTTTCGGAGTGAAGAAACATTTGGTTTTTTGGAAGAGGATGAGCGTTGGAGGGAAATCATGCAGGTAAGATAGAATTTATTTATTTTTTTCATAATTTATCAACTATTTATTGTAATTAATAAGGAATTGCTTCATTTTATTTCAGGAAATGCCGATAATAGTATTAGTTAAGGATAGCGTCTG
>CAYTOQ010000091.1:0-2030 GCA_964439445.1 uncultured Clostridium sp.
ACGTCTTGCCTCTTCTTCCGCTCTACGTCTTGCTTCTTCTTCCTCTGCCTTACGTTTTGCTTCTTCCTCAACTGTTGATGAACTACCAAATGACATCATATCATCATCATCGTCATCATCAAAATCAATATTATATGCGCTGTGAACATCATTTCCATCTGTTGGTCTCTGACGAACAGGAACAACACTAATTATATCTCCATTATCATCTACTAGCGAATCCTTGTTGGTAACCTCTTGCGTAGATTCTTTTACATGCACCTGTGTCGGCACTGTGCCTGCGTCTACCCAGCCCACGCCATCTGTTTGAACAGGATTACCCGAAGAAACTTGTGAACCACCCCAAGAATTACCATCATCAACAATAATAGTACTTGCACCACCTACAACTTGAACCGGCTCCGGAACCGGTGTATGTGGTTTTGCCGAATCCGGAATCACTGGTTTTGGTTCTACCACACTCTTTGGCACAACTGGTTCTTTTGATTTTTCCATAGCCGCATTAATTTCCGCCGCATTCAATGCAACCGTACTTTCCTCAGCCTTCGGTGCACTTTTATCTAATGAAGCAGTAATATCAATACCAAGACCTCCACCTTGCGAACCGGTACCATTCAAACTTTGTTGTCCTGCATTTAAATTAGAAAGAGTCGGTCCATTACCCGACGGATTAGACAATGTCGGTCCATCACCGAGTCCTCCCAATCCTCCAGACACACCACCAGATAGACCTCCAGACACTCCCATATCAGTGTCAACTTTCTTTTCTCCAATCTTTGGTTCTGCTGCTGGTTTTTCCACCTTTGCATCCGGATTAATACCCGCGGCCTTCAAACGCTTTTTCTCTTCCAATTTTGCCATCTCTTCAGGCGAAATCGTCCTAAATTGTGGCTTTGCTTCTCCTGACGAAGCACTCTTCGTTGGTGTTGCATTATTCACTTGTTTCTGCGTTTCCGCCTCTTTCGCCGCTTTTTCTTTTTCAACCTGTGCTCGAATCGCTTCAATTAATGCTTGTGTTTGATCCATTTTTTTCTCTTGCACCCGCCTTTCCGCTGCAATTTTTGCTTCTTCTTCTGCCTTAAATCTAGCTCTTTGTTCTTCCGCTGCTTGAGCTTCCGCTAATCGTTTCGCTCTTTCAGCTGCCAAAGCTGGATTATTTCTAATTTCTTCTTCCTCTAAGCGCTGTTGTTCTCGCATCTTCTTCGCCGCCTCCATTTGTTCAAGCGCTAATGCTTTTTGACGCATCTCTTCTTGCTTTTTTGCAATTGCTTCTTTTGATGCATTTGTAACAGCTTCTTGTTGTAACCGAGCATCTCTCATTTCTGGAGTTTCATCCACATTGTTTGCTCCATTTATATTGCTCTGTTGGTGCTTACCAACACCGCCACCACTACCACTTTTCAGCTGTATCCCCATACTCTAATCATCTACTTTCTTTTAATCGACGCAACAAACTCTCCATTTGATATGTCAAAACAATATTTTCTCTTAATTGTTTTCTAATATGAACAATCGTCTCACTCTGCGTCGAAATCGATTCTTCCACATATAACGTTGTCTCTTCCGGTTCCTCAACAGATATAAAATCATCTTCATATAGCGTTGTTTCTTCATGTCCCTCAATGTCTGCAAAGACCTCATCCTTAAGCCTTACTTCTTCCTCTGCAACCACTATCGGTTCCTCTTCTGGCTCTGCTAACCATGGTTCCTCTGTAATCACCATCGGTTCCTCTTTCGGCTCTGCTAACCATAGTTCTTCTGCAACCACTATTGGTTCCTCTTCTAGCTCTGCTAACCATGGTTCCTCTGCAACCACTATCGGTTCCTCTTCTGGCTCTGCTAACCATGGTTCCTCTGTAATCACCATCGGTTCCTCTTCTGGCTCTGCCAACCATGGTTCCTCTGTAATCACCATCGGTTCCTCTTTCGGCTCTGCTAACTGTGGTTCCTCTGCAACCACCATCAGTTCCTCTTCCGGCTCTGCTAACTGTGGTTCCTCTGCAATCACCATTGGAGCCTCTTCAGACTCT
>CAYTOQ010000091.1:2130-10556 GCA_964439445.1 uncultured Clostridium sp.
CGGCTCTGCTAACTGTGGTTCCTCTGCAATCACCATTGGAGCCTCTTCAGACTCTGCTTCTTCTGGAAGAACCTCTTCAAACGCAACCACACTTTCTTGTGCAAAAATATCCTGCACAGATGGTTGAGTATTACTTTCCGTAACACCCGTTTCATCATTTGCAGAAGCAATTGCAGTCTCCTGCATTTGAATGTATTCATCAAAATCATAATCTTCTATCTCAAAACCATGATTTTCATAACTTGCTTTTGATTCAAAACCTAGTGAACTATCACCCTCATAAAATTCCTTATTATCTATCATCTGACGTAACATTCCAGCCGCATCCGGAACTTCATCTTCCATTGTAGCATCTACGTCAGAATGTACCACAGTAATAAAACCTAAAGAGTCAAGAGGCTTTATCTCTTCTAGCCCCTCAATAAAGCGATTTTTCAACTCGGAGTAGCTACTTCCTTCTGATATAGACGACTGAGTCTCATCTGCGCCAACAGCTTCCATAGATTCTTTCCTGGCTAACGTCTCAGCTTCTACTTCTGCCTGTGTGTCTGTCTCAGTCTTTCTATCAGCTTCAACAGCTTTATCAATCTCTTCTATTGACAAATTATCACTAGTTGTCACTACAACCGACTCTTCACCATCTACATTTGAATCATCTTCGATATTCTCATCTGAAATAGCAGTTTCCTGACTCTCAGACCTAAAGATGGATTGCAATTTTGCTTTTCTTTCCTCTTCACGCTTGAGATTTGCTTCAAGTGCTTCTAATTCCAGACGTTCAATTTCTTCTCGTTTTGCTTCAATCTCTGCAATCTCTTTTTCAGACATTGCCTCTAGTGAATCAGGAATTAATGCATCTAACTCCTCATTCATTACAACCTGACCAACTGCTTTTTTCGGCGGTTCTAAAACACTTTCTATAATACCATCTAAAATGATTTCTTCGCCAGAAGCAACCACCTCAGTTGCATCCGATTCTAGTGAATCAGTTGCTTGCTTGGTACCTACCACTTCTCCAAAAGCATCGGTCGCCTTTTTCATATTATCTTTTACAGTCTCAGCAACAGACTTCATTTGTTGCTTGGCTTTATCTGTATCAATATCCTTTACAGCTTTCGCCATCTGCTTTGCAGATTCTTTTATCTTATCTGTGTCGATTTTCTTCGCCAAAAGCTTCTCCAAGGCAAGTTCACGACTATTTTGTAAGTCTACCTTTAACCTCTGCTCTGCATCTTCTTCAGATATATCAACCTGCTGAGCTTCACCAACCGATGAGATTTCTTTCCTCTCATCCATATGTTGTGAACCTTCTGTTTCACTTCCACTCTTATCCGGCTCTTTCTTTGTCAGAGACTGGTCATTGCTCTTAGGAACATCTGCTATCGGTTTGTCATCCACTTCCGAATGCTTCTCTTCAGAGGCATTCTCCTCTACACTATCGTTCTGCTCCGATTCCTTAGACTTCCGTCCAAAAATCTTTTTCTTCTTTTCTTTCACAGGGATAACTGGTATCGCATCATTATCCTCTGCTTCAACCATAATTTTCGCCTCTGGTGGAAACATACGAAGATGATCCGCTTCCAATAGCTTCTCCTCCAATGCTATCAAATCGCCAAACATCTCTTCGTCTTCCGGCTGCTCTTCCTTCGGATATACATAAAAGCATTGGTCAACATCCAATTTGTCATCAATATAGTCAATAACCGGCTTAACATACTCAGATTCTTTAAAATTTTCAAGAATATATCGAGCCTCATCTAATGCTAAATCCTTACGATCCATTTTATGATATAATAAAACCGCTTCAAAATTCCAACTATCCTCTGGCAATCGCTCCAAAATCGGAATCAAAATGGCAGCCAATTCCTTACTATCTGCGCCATCGGCTTTCTTCATCATATACTCCAAATAATCCTTCTGCGTATCCTCTGGAGTCACATTAAACATATATTGTTCGTAATACTTTTTCGCAAGAGTAAAATACCCAAGCTCCAAATATAAACGAATCAATTCATATAGAATACGATTGCCTTCCGGCGCCATCTGATGTGCCTTCAGCAAAATCCTACGACAATCGTAATATCTCTTATTCTCTCGAAATATCTCACCACTAATTTTTAAAAATTGCGGGTTAATAGATTTATCAAGATTTTGAGTGTCTAAGATTTCTAATGCTTCCTTAAACTTCTTCTTTTCTGCTAATTCCTTTATGCGATTAATACTGGATATACTAATTCCCGTACTCACAAACTTCACCTCGTAAATTTCACTTCTTCTAGTTTACCATATCGTGAAATCTTTGACAATAAAAATCCAACTATAATTCCCATCACCAAGCCACCTATATGTGCTGAGTTATCAACACTCTCTGTCATCAATCCGTATAAGATGGAGACAACTATTCCAGCCACAAAATAGGAAGGTGACAAACGAAACAATCGATCTTTTTTCACAATCAAAAGAACAAGCAGTGCTCCCATCACACCATGTACCGCCCCGGATGCCCCAGCAGATACTACATTTATTCCCTGAAAATTATAATACATAAGTGAAATCACATTTCCAAAAATTCCTGAAAGAAAGTACACCACTATATACGCAAAACTTCCTACACGTCGTTCCAATTCGCAACCTATATATGTCAGCAATATCATATTCCCAAATAAATGATTATATCCATAATGCAAAAACAAAGAGGTTACTATTTGATACCAGGCTCCATCCATAAATGTATCATAATTCAAGGCTCCCATCGCCAACATAACCCTTGCATCATACACAGCAAAAAAATCTCCATGTATAACAGATATTGCTATATAAGCTAATATATTCAACACTACAATAATTATATTAACCGGAGTGAATCGAAATGACGTTTCTTTTTTTCTGCGCTGTAGACTATTCACTATGTACGATTCCAAGTTATCATGCAAGTCATCGAATCGTACAATCTGTTTTTCATATATAAAAATTTTTCCAGTATTACGAGCCACAAACCATACATTCGTCAAATGATCAAGTAAATGTTGCTCATATGCTCCCACTTCTTGATTCTTCATCACAATAAGATGTAAAGTCTCAGCACGCTTAGCTAAGCGTGTGGTCAATAAAAACTCTACCCTTTGCTGAATTAATGTATATTCTTGAAGATCATCTTCTCCATCTGGCGACGCATAGCTCAAAGTTACTGCATAAACTACATCTTCCGTCTCACGATAGTACAACCCTTGCATTTTTTCATCAAGTTGCGCATATCCTTTATTCAACAAAAAATCTTGAATTATATTCAGCAATGATTATTCCTCCCATCAAGAACTGCAAATAAATCTTTCGGTCTATCGATAATATATTCAGCCCCCATGGATAACAATAACTCTTCATCACGAAATCCCCATGTCACGCCCACACAAGGTAAACCGGCATTATGCGCTGTTAAAACATCCACATCGGAATCTCCAACATAAATCGCCTTTGATTTTTCAGACTTCAATTGTTGCAATGCCTCATACACAGAATCTGGTGCCGGTTTTTTTGCAATCCTATCTGACTCTCCAATCGCCACAGGAAATAAACCTTCAAAATAGGTTTCATTTAACTCCTTCACTGCAGCGTCAAACTTGTTCGAAACAATAGCAACACGATATTGTTCCTGAATTAATTGCCTCACCAAATCCAGCATCCCATCATACGGTCTAGTCTTGTTATTCATATTCTCCCGATAATACTGTTTGAATATCTCAAGACAACGGTGCTCTTCCTCTTTCGAAAGACGATTTTCTACCGCACGCTCAATCAGCATTTCAACACCATTGCCTACAAAACGTCGAATTTCCGAAATTTCACGCGCAGGCAATCCCATCTTAGCCAATGCATAATTCGTACTATCAGCCAAATCTTCTAACGTATTCAGCAACGTTCCATCTAAATCAAAAATAACTGTATCAATCATTACAAGACCTCCTTCTACCCCCGCAGCAAGATTGTCTCGTATCTATACAAGCCACACTCCCATTTACGTAAGGAAGGTGACCAAACCTCGTTCAGTCACCTTCGCATCTATTCACTCTACGTTACTCCGTAATAGATACACGTAAATGATATATTAGTTCTCAAATACCTTCAATACCTTATCCAATACCGTACCAGTCATATCTCCTCTAGTCTTCTCATACTGCAAACCAGATTCCATAATCTCTAGTAATTCCATACGATACTTCGCATCGATAGACCCCTGCTTAATGTATACCATCAATACATCCTTCATAGCAGAAACATTAGGAAGACCCTTCATCTTGTTGCACATCTCTTCATAATTGAATCCAACATTGGTCTTCATGTCGTCTTCCTTACGTCCACAGATTGCACACTCTTCATCGCCTGCTGCGTTGATATAACCACAGTTACATAACCATGTTGTGCCATCTGACTTATAACGTTCTACTGCATCTTTTCCACGCTTCTCTTTCAAGCCCTCAAATGCTCTTGGAGACATATCAATATCAATTGGATCTGAATCAGGAGCAAATACACCCTTTGCTGTAACGTACTTCTGAACATATACCTTAACATCCTTGATCAAAGCAATATCCTTCATTGGAAGCTTACACTCAACAAACTCAGCCTGAAGCTTTGTAATGTTATTCTTCTCAAATACAAAGTCAATGCCCTGTAATAATAACTTCTCACCATAGAAATTAGTAAGCTCAATATCACAACGAACTGCCTTAATCTCATCCTGATTGTAGTTGTAGAATAACGGAGCAACCTTAACCACATTATCCTCACCGGCCAATGTTACCTCTACTGGTCTAGGCATAAGCATGTTGTAATAGTTACTTACATAAATCTTAGATGTAATAACCTTATGAATTGCCTCTTTCTTACGAATAATAACAGCAGTACCAGAAGCAACAGTACCTACCGCATTGCTTGAAAATCCTGTGTAGTTCAATTCTACACCAATGATTGCGTTAGCGCCACGCTTCGTAGCAACCTTAATCAGATTATCAATCGCATTCTCACTAGCACTTTCCAACTTGTTAGTAAATGCTGTACTCTCCTGTGCATTGATTTCTGCCAAGTTAGAAGATAAGTCTTTGAAGAAGTTAGAGCTAAGTGCAATCTGACCATTTACAAAGCCAAGATACTCAACAATCTCATAACCTTCAAAGCTACTTCCAGTTGTTAACATGATGTTTGCCATATCATTTATCCTCCCAAAATAAAAATCTGCATTTATTATAGCACAAAGGTAACTATTAACAAAGCACTTTTTATACAATTTGTGGTTTTTTCCAACTTTTTTTGTATATATTAACCAAATGCGCTGTTTTTGTATGGTTCTTTGTGATTTTTTGATATACTAATTAGGATATATAGCACAAACTTTTCATTAAAATAAAGGTTGTAGGAACGGTCTTGTCACCATTCTGTATACGCCTTGATTGTATAATGAATACAACTCTACGAAACAAATTTGAGGAGGATGTCATGTTAATTGATTTTCATACACATATATTTCCGGATGCAATTGCCGAAAAAAGTATTACTGTTTTAGAGGGACACTCCAATACAAAAGCACAGGTTCCAGCAACCGTGCAGGGTTTAATAGATTCTATGAAACTACACCACGTAGATTATAGCGTTGTATTGCCAATTGTCACTCAGCCAAAGCAATTTAATACCATTAACCAGTTTGCCGCAAGCATCAATGGAAAAGACGGCATCTTTTCTTTGGGAAGTATCCATCCTAAAAATGAGAATATAAGAGAAAAACTAGAATACATCAAATCCCTTGGATTGAAAGGTGTCAAGCTTCACCCAGACTATCAGGGACCATATATTGATGATAAAGGATATATCGAAATTCTTCGGGGATGCATCGATCTTGACTTAATTTGCGTCATTCATGCCGGACTTGATATTGGAAAACCATATCCTATCCACTGTCCGCCAGACCGTATGTATCTAGTGCTGCAGGAAGTGCTTAAGGATTGCACGAAAGACTCTAAAATTGTTCTGGCCCATATGGGTGGTTATCTCCAATGGCAATTGGTGGAGGAATGTCTTGTAGGACAAAATGTATACTTTGACTTAGCATTTTGCAAGGATGTGATTGATAGAGATGTGTTGATTCGGATTATTGAGAATCACGGTTCGGACAGAATTTTGTATGCCACCGATTCTCCTTGGGCAACACAGGATGATATGGTGGAATATGTGAAAAATCTTTCGCTTGATGAGGAGGATAAGGAGAATATCTTTTATCGCAATGCGGCGAGGTTGTTGGGTTGCGAAGCTCAATTCTCTCTTTGAGAGTTATACAATCAGAACACACCATCGCAGGCACGCTTTCGCTGCTCTCGGCTCGTAGCGGCACTAAATTCGAGACTCTGTCTCTCATTAAGTGCCGACGGTCTCACAGCACCTGCTTATGGTTGGTGTTCAGATTGCATAACTCAATATAGGTTTTGGAATTTTCGCAACATAACGATTTGATAGAAGTATAAATGATGGAGTTATACATCTGCACGGGTATAGAAAGTGGATTTTCCTTGACCGTGTTTTATAATCACACCTTCTTCTGTTAATTTCTTCAACGAATTTTCTACAGAGGCCTTTCCGATAGTAGGCACCAACTCCATAATCTCACTCTTAGTAAATTTACCAATCTTTTCATTTATTGCATTTCTTACTAGATCAATTGCCGTTAATTTATCATTAAACATGCTGACACGTTTTTCGAAATCTCTATATGCAGCCAAAATAATTCCAAGTAGATATTTCACAAATGGTATCGGATTTTCCGATGCTTCATGCCATCCCTCTCCACATTGGTTTAGAACTTCATAGTATTTTTCCTTTGTTCTTTCGATTTTACTTTCAATACTAATGTATCTTCCTACAACATAGCCCTGACGATACAATAGCAATGTGGTAAGCAAACGAGACATACGTCCATTCCCATCATTAAATGGATGAATACACAAAAAATCGTGTATAAATATAGGTATTAAAATCAACGAATCTACCAAGCAGGAATCAATCACCTGTTTAAAGTTTTCGCAGATTACTTCAATCGCATCTGATGTTTCATCTGGTGCCACTGGCGTAAAGCGGACCACTTGTGTTCCATCTTCTCTATTTTCTGCAATCACATTCTGCGTATTTTTATATCTTCCTCCAATTGCTTTTTCAGAATACTGATATAAATCTCTATGCAATTGTAAAATATAAGAAGAACGAATCGGAATATATTCATAGCTTTCATGAATCGTATTCAAAACGTCTCGATACCCCATAATTTCTTCTTCATCTCTATTTCTTGGTGTTGTTTTCTCCAAACACAGTTGCTGCATTCTAGTAGTAGTAGTCACAATTCCTTCAATCTTATTGGAAGCCTCCGTACTTTGTATTTTTGCAATTTTCACCAACTTATCTAGCGTTGCTGGTTTCTGTTTTAAATACATTTCCTGTCTGCCTTTATATTCATGTATCTGTGCGACCAAACCAAGTATTTCTGAATCCCATTGACAATTCTTTAATTGATTGTAATCAAAGCTTCTCATTTGCCTAACCCTCCTTTCTTTCACCTAATTGTATCACTGTTTTAGGCGTATTTCAATCTATTAGGTGCATTTTATCCTAATATCATATGTAATTTAGGTGTATTTTATTCAATATAGGAGTAAAATATGTTTAAAATATAGAAAAATACCCTTAAGACTCAAAGCTCAAGGGTACTGTCAATTCTATACATTCTTATATTCTATTACAAAACAGGTGAATTACTCATTCATTGACTTTGGACTTGTATTCTCATACTTGTAGAAATAGTACTCCAAGTCAAAGTAGGTCTGCTCATCGCTTTCACCGGTAATCTTCCAGTTCTCCTGATCATCGAGGTTTGGAAAATACTTATCTGCCTGATAGCTGTAATCAATCTTTGTTACATGAGCGGTGTCGCAATATTCATATAACATCTCATAAACAGTCTCGCCACCGATAACAAAGATGTCATTGCTGTCGTATTGCTTCAATTCCTCAAACAATTCTTCCTTTGAATGTACTACTACTGCATCCTTTACAGAGTAGTTCTCATCTCTTGATAAAATAATATTCTTTCTTCCCTTTAATGGTAATCCGTTAGGGAACTCTGCTAAGGTCTTTCTTCCAAGTACAACCACATGTCCCATAGTGGTTTCTCTAAAAAACTTCTGGTCCTCTGGGATTCGCACAAGGAGCTTGGTTCCGTTGCCGATGGCCCAGTTATTATCTACTGCTACGATTAATTGCATAATTTCGTCCTCTCTTGCTTTACACTTTCTCTAAGATTGCGAAACTACACCTCTACGTAACCGTTACGTAAGGTGAACAAACCAACGCAGGCACGTAGCTAAAGCATACCTTCGAACTAAGCTTGCAAG